>VBAF01000441.1:3681-3916 GCA_005884705.1 Alphaproteobacteria bacterium | reverse complement strand
CTTGCCACCCGCCGTGATGGTCGCCGTGACGTTGTTGGCGCCCTTCTTCAGGTTCGACACCGTGGCGCCGGTCAGGATCTTCATGCCCTGCCTCTCGAAGGCGCGCTTGGCGAAAGCCGAGACCTCCTCGTCCTCGACCGGCAGGATGCGGTCGAGCACCTCGCACACCGTCACCTCGGCGCCCATGGTGCGATAGAAGCTCGCGAACTCTATGCCGATCGCACCCGAACCGATC
>VBAF01000441.1:0-3665 GCA_005884705.1 Alphaproteobacteria bacterium | reverse complement strand
GACCAGCTTGCCGTCGGCCTCGAGGCCGGGCAGGTTCCGGGCCCGCGCGCCGGTCGCCAGGATCAGGTTCTTGTAACTCAGCGTCAGGCTGCTCTTGTCGTTCATCGCCACCGCGAGCTTGCCCGCGCCGGCAAGCTTGGCGGTGCCGTCGAACACCGTAATCTTGTTCTTCTTCATCAGGCCTTTGACGCCGTTGCTGAGCTGGTTCGCGACCTTGCGCGAGCGCTCGACGATCTTCTTGGCGTCGTACGACACGTCCTTGACCGACAGCCCATAGGCATCCGCATGCTTGATCAGCGAGTAAACCTCCGAGGTGCGCAGCAGCGCCTTGGTCGGGATGCAGCCCCAGTTGAGGCAGATGCCGCCCATGTTCTCGCGCTCGACCACCGCGGTTTTGAGGCCGAGCTGGGCTGCGCGGATGGCCGCGACGTATCCGCCCGGCCCGCCGCCGACGATGACGATGTCGAAACTGGTATCAGCCATCGGTGACTCCTAACCGCTCCGTCGTCCCGAGCGGAGCGAAGCGCAGTCGAGGGACCTTCTCTTCACGAAAAGGCAGCCATTCGCCGAGAGGAGGTCCCTCCACTGCGCCTCGCTGCGCGAGGCTTCGGTCGGGATGACGGGCGCCTTCATCGTACCTACACCAGCATCGCGGCCGGTTGCTCGATATAGGCCCGCAAGGTCTGCAGGAATTGCGCGCCCATCGCGCCGTCGACCGCGCGGTGATCGACCGCCAGGGTGCAGCTCATCATGTTGCGGATCACCATCTCGCCCTTGCGCACGACGACCCGCTCCTCGCCGACGCCGACCGCCAGGATCATCGCCTGCGGCGGGTTGATGATCGCGGCGAATTCCTTGACCCCGAACATGCCAAGGTTGGAGATGGTGAAGCCGCCGCCCTGGAACTCGTCGAGCTTCAGCTTGCCGACCTTGGCGCGCGCGGCGAGGTCCTTCATCTCGATCGAGATCTGGGCCACGCCCTTCAGGTCGGCGTTGCGCACGATCGGCGTGATCAGGCCGCGGTCGGTGGCGACGGCCACCGCGATGTCGACCGCGCCGTAGTGGATCATCTCCTCCTCGGTCCACGAGGCGTTGCACTCGGGGTGGTCGGGGGTGATCGCGCAGCGCCTTGGCGCACGCCTTGATCACCATGTCGTTGACCGAGACGCGGATATCCTTCTTGCGCGCCACCTCGTTGATGGCGGTGCGCGCCGCCAGCAGCGCATCGATCTCGAATTCCACCGTGAGGTAGAAGTGCGGCACCGTCTGCTTGGACTCGAGCATGCGGCGCGCGATGACCTTGCGCACGGCGGTGTGCGGGATGCGCTGGTCGCCCGGCGCGGTGAAGATCGGCTGCGCGGCGGGCGCCGCCGGCCGGGGCGCGGCCTTCGGCGCGGCGCCGGGTGAAGTCGCGCCCGGCTTCGCGCTGTCGACGTCCGCCCTCACGATACGGCCATTCGGGCCGGAGCCCTTGAGGCTCGCGAGGTCGATGCCCTTGTCGGCCGCGATGCGCTTGGCCAACGGCGACGCGAAAACGCGTTGACCGCTCGAGGCGGTCGCTGCGGCAGGCTGTGGCGTGGCCTTGGGCGGCGGAGCCGAAGCGGCTTTCGGCGCCGGCGCCTGGGCCGGCGCCGCCTCGGCTTTGGGCTGAGCGGGCGGCGCGGCGGCCTTCACCTCGGTCTCGCCTTCCTCCAGCAGGACGGCGATGACGGCGTTGACCTTCACGCCTTCGGTATCCTCCGGCACGACGATCTGGCCGATCTTGCCCTCGTCGGCCGCCTCGACCTCCATGGTCGCCTTGTCGGTTTCGATCTCGCAGATCACCTGGCCGGATTTCACGACATCGCCGACCTTGACGTGCCACTTGGCGAGCTTGCCTTCGGTCATGGTCGGCGAAAGCGCGGGCATCAGGATGTTGATGGACATGGCCTCGCTCCGCCCCTAGCGATTGCAGACTTCGCGGGCGGCGGCGACGATGTTGTCGGCCTGCGGCAGCGCCATCTTCTCGAGATTCGCCGCATAGGGCAGCGGAATGTCGAGGCCGGCGACGCGCTTGACCGGCGCATCGAGCCAGTCGAAGGCGTGATCCATCATCTGCGCCGCCAGTTCCGCGCCGATGCCGGCGAACGGCCAGCCCTCCTCGACCGAAACCAGGCGGTTGGTCTTCTTGACCGAATTGACCAGGGTCTCGGTGTCGAACGGGCGCAGGCTCCGGAGGTTGATCACCTCGGCTTCGATGCCGTGCTTGGCGAGCTCCTCGGCCGCCTGCAACGCCTTGCCGACCATGATCGAGAAGGCGGCGATGGTGACGTCCTTGCCGGCGCGCTCGATCTTGGCCTTGCCGATCGGCAGCACGAACTCCGGATCGTCCGGCACGTCGAACTGCTGGCCGTAGAGCATCTCGTTCTCGAGGAAGATCACCGGATTGGGATCGCGGATCGCCGCCTTGAGCAGGCCCTTGGCATCGGCGGCGCTCCACGGCGCGAGCACCCGCAGGCCCGGCACGTGGGCGTACCAGCTCGCATAGCATTGCGAATGCTGGGCGCCGACCCGCGCCGCCGCGCCGTTGGGCCCGCGAAAGACGATCGGGCAGCCCATCTGGCCGCCCGACATGTAGAGTGTCTTGGCTGCCGAATTGATGATCTGGTCGATCGCCTGCATGGCGAAGTTGAAGGTCATGAACTCGACGATCGGCTTCAGCCCGCCGAATGCCGCGCCGACGCCGAGGCCGGTGAAGCCGTGCTCGGTGATCGGCGTATCGATCACCCGCTTGTCGCCGAACTCGTCGAGCAAGCCCTGGCTCACCTTGTAAGCGCCCTGGTACTGCGCGACCTCCTCGCCCATCAGGAAGACCTTGCCGTCGCGCCGCATCTCCTCGGCCATGGCATCGCGCAACGCCTCGCGCACGGTCATGCGCACCGTCTTGCCCTTCCATTCCGGCTCGGCCGCGCGCGGCGGCGAAACGGGCGCCGGCGGCGCGGCCTTCTTCTCGTCAGACGGCTTGGCGGCGGGCGGCGCCTCCGCGGCGTTGGGCTGCGGCTCGGCCTTCGGCGCGGGTGCAGCAGCCTTGGGCACAGACTTGGCGGCGTCGGCGGCACTCTCGCCTTCCTCGGCAAGGATGCAGATCGGCGTGTTGACGGCGATGCCTTCGGTGCCTTCCTCGACGAGGATCTGCGCCACCGTGCCTTCGTCGACCGCCTCGACCTCCATGGTGGCCTTGTCGGTCTCGATCTCGCAGATCACCTGACCGGACTTCACCGCATCGCCGACCTTGACGTGCCACTTGGCCAGCTTGCCCTCCGTCATGGTCGGCGAGAGGGCCGGCATCAGAACCGGAATCGACATCGATCAGGCCTCGACCAGCACGTCGGTCCAGAGTTCCGAGGGGTCGGGCTCAGGGCTGTGTTGCGCGTATTCGGCCGCGTCGTTGATGGTTTTGCGGATCTCCGCGTCGACGGCTTTCAAGGCCGCCTCGTCCGTCATCTTGCCGTCGAGCAGGAGCTTGCGGACGTGGTCGATCGGGTCACGCTCGGTCCGGTACTTGTCGACTTCTTCCTTGGTCCGATACTTGGCGGGATCGCTCATCGAATGGCCGCGGTAGCGGTAGGTCTGCATCTCGAGGATGTAGGGGCCGTGGCCCCGGCGCGCATGCTCGACCGCCTTCT
>VBAF01000440.1 GCA_005884705.1 Alphaproteobacteria bacterium | reverse complement strand
TGATCGCCGAATATTCGCCGCCGATGCCCGCGCCGGTGAGGAAGCGGAAGAACAGGAAGCTCTCGAAGTCCCACGAGAAGGCGGTCGCCGCGGTCGCCACGAGATAGACGCCGAGGGTGACGTTGAACAGCTTCTTGCGGCCCAGCCGGTCGGTGAGATGGCCGAAGAACAGCGAGCCCAGCACCGCGCCGATCAGATAGGCGCTGCCGGTCAGGCCGACCTGCTCGGCCGTGAGGTGGAGTCGCGGGCTGGTCTGCAGCGCCGCCGCGACCGAGCCGGCCAGTGTCACTTCCAGCCCGTCGAGGATCCAGGTGATGCCGAGCGCCGCCACGACCAGCCGGTGGAAACCGCTCCACGGCAGCCGGTCGAGCCGGGCCGGGACGTCGGTCAGGGTGCTGACGGTGGCCATCGGATCGGCAAAGCAACGCCATACCCCATGAGGCGTTCCGCTGCAGGGCAGCCTTGTGCAGGGATGGTGGTGGTATGCACCGGCAGACCTTATAAGAAAGCCGTCATGCCCGATAACACGATGGCGGCCCCGGCCGCCCCGATGGCGTCCGCGTCCGCTGCGTCCGCGTCAGCCCAAGCCTCCGCCAACAGCACGACCTTCGCGATCATCCTGTCGCTCAGCTTCTGTCACCTGCTGAACGACATGATGCAGTCGCTGGTGCCGGCGCTCTATCCGATCCTCAAGGACAACTACGCGTTGTCGTTCAGCCAGATCGGGCTGATCACGCTCGCCTTCCAGTTCACCGCCTCGATGCTGCAGCCGGTCGTCGGGATGTATACCGACAGGAAGCCGCAGCCCTATTCGCTGATGGTCGGCATGGGCTTCACCCTGGTCGGCCTGCTGATGATGTCGCGGGCGCACTCCTATCCGGTGATCCTGCTGTCCGCGGCGCTGATCGGCATGGGCTCGTCGGTCTTCCACCCCGAAGCATCGCGGGTCGCGCGCATGGCGGCCGGCGGACGGTACGGGCTGGCGCAATCGCTGTTCCAGGTCGGCGGCAATCTCGGCGGAGCGTCGGGCCCGCTGCTGGCGGCCTTCATCGTCGTGCCGCAGGGCCAGGAAAGCCTGGTCTATTTCTGCGGCGCGGCGCTGATCGCCATGACCATCCTGTTCCAGGTCGGCCACTGGTATCGCGCGCGGCGCGCGGCGACCGCGCCGGTCGCCCGCAGGGCCTCGGCCGGCAGTGCCGGCGCGCCGGCCCTGACCAAGCGCGGCGTGCTGTTCGCCGTCGTCATCCTGGTCGTGCTGCTGTTCTCCAAGAACGTCTACCAGGCGAGCCTCGGCTCCTACTACACCTTCTACCTGATCGAGAAGTTCGGCCTGTCGGTGCAGACGGCGCAGTTCTATCTCGTCGCCTTCCTGATCGGCGTCGTGATCGGCACGCTGCTCGGCGGCTGGGTCGGCGACCGGGTTGGCCGCATCCCGGTGATGTGGTTCTCGATCCTGGGGGCGCTGCCGTTCGCGCTGCTGCTGCCGCACGCCAACCTGTTCTGGACCGGCGTGCTGGCGGTGACGGTGGCGATGATCATGGCGTCGGCCTTCCCGGCGATCCTGGTCTATGCCCAGGAGCTGCTGCCCGGCCGGGTCGGCCTGGTCGCCGGCATGTTCTTCGGCTTCTCCTTCGGCCTGGGCGGGCTGGGTGCCGCGGCGCTCGGCAAGCTCGCCGACTGGACCAGCATCGCCACGGTCTATCAGGTGACGCCGTTCCTGCTATGCTTGGGCCTGCTCACGGCCTTCCTGCCCAAGCATCCCGGGAGGCCCGCGCACCTGCTCTAACGGAGGCCGCCATGGACTCTCACGCCGACAAGGTCCGCCGTCCGCTCGATGCGAAGCCGGTCTCGCCCGCCCTGTTCGCGCACTTCGTGCTGCGCACCGCCGACCGCGAGCCGCTCAAGAAATGGTACCAGACGGTGCTGAACGCCCGCCTGGTGTTCGAGAACGAGTACATCGCCTTCATCACCTACGACGACGAGCACCACCGCGTCGCCTTCGTGCAGATCCCCGGGCTCAAGAAGGCGCCGGACGACAGCTGGGGCCTCGCCCATGTCGCCTACACCTTCGCCGATCTCGGCCAGCTTCTGGCGACCTATCGCCGGCTGAAGGGCGAAGGCATCGTGCCGGTGCGCACCATCAATCACGGCCCGACCGTGTCGATGTACTACAAGGATCCGGACGGCAACCAGGTCGAGCTGCAGGTCGACGCCTTCGACAAGGCGGGCGCGGCGTCCTACTTCGACACCGAGCCGTTCGCGCAGAACCCGATCGGCGTGCTGTTCGACGCCGACAAGATGCTGGCCGACTACGAAGCCGGCGTGCCGGAAGCGGACCTGCTGCGCCGGCCCTGAACGTGACGGCGCTCACGCTCTATTTCAGCCCGGGCTCGAGCTCGATGGCGGTGCACATCGCCCTGCACGAGATCGGCGTGCCGTTCGACGCCAAATCGCTCTCCTTCCACAAGAAGGAACACCGTTCGCCCGAGTTCCTCGCAATCAATCCCGCCGGCAAGGTGCCGACCCTGCTGGTCGACGGCACGCCGCTCACCGAGGTGGCCGCCTGCCTGCTCTATCTCGCCAAGCGCTTTCCCGAGGCCGGCCTGTTGCCGCCCGATCCGCTGGCCGAGGCGCAGGCGGTATCGTGGATGTCCTTCATCGCCTCGACCCTCCACCCGGCGCGGCGCCAGGGCCTGGAGCACGTCACCGAGGTATGGACCTTGGCCGATCGCAAGCTCGGCGAGCGCGACTGGGCGCTCGGCCGCTACTCGATCGCCGACATCCACCTGTTTCGTCTGTACTGGCGCATGGTCAATGCTCCGGCGGGCCATCCGAAGGGCCTGCGCCGGCTCGAATCGCTCTACGAACGCATGATGGCGCGTGCCGCAGTGCAGCGAACGCTCGAGGCCGAAAGTCGGATCGGCTACGAGCTGCCGGCCTGAGGCAACCGAATCCGCGCCGTGGCATTTCTGTGATCGACACGGTCGTGACTTGTCGGGCGGGAGTTCGCGGGCAAACATGCTTTCGGGGACTCATGGGGGCAACCGCGGGGCTGCGGCGTGTTGACCGGCGACTGTCTTATCTCGCAACCGCGATACGGCTATACCGTTCACTTGGCTGGCGTTTTTCTCCGGGGACACGATGCTGAAGACGAGTC
>VBAF01000417.1 GCA_005884705.1 Alphaproteobacteria bacterium | reverse complement strand
GGGGCAGCCGGCGCAGGAAGCCGCGCTCCTCCAGCCCGGTGATCAGCCGGTGGATGCCCGACTTGGACTTGAGCCGCAGCGCCTCCTTCATCTCGTCGAACGAAGGCGAAACGCCGGCGTCGTTGAGGCGCTTGTTGATGAACAGCAGCAGTTCGTTTTGCTTGCGGGTTAGCACCGTCTTCTCCCCGAAACGCCTACCAGATCTCGGAACAAATCCTGAAACCCGATACATGTTCTAGTTTAGTTCCGGGGATTCGTCAAGTTTCCCCCAGAAATCTGGGGATCAATAGCCGCCGGAGAGAACGGAAAGATCGATGATCTGCACCGCCTCGCCGGCCTTTCTGGCCGGGTCGTGTGGCGGGCGGACGAGCAGCGCGTTGCACCACGACAGCACCGACAGCATGGAGCTGTCCTGGATCTTGTGCGGCTCGACCAGCAGGCTGCCGTCGGGCTGGCGGCGGGCGAGCGCCCGGACATAGTCCTCGCGCTGGTCGTTCTGCTTCACGTCGACGGCGAGCAGGGCCGGCGTGGTGGCCGGCAGGTTGCCGGCCTGTCCCAGCATGCGGTCCATCGCCGGCTTCAGGAACAAGAGCGCGCAGACCATGGTCGAAACCGGGTTGCCCGGCAGGCCGAGCACGCGGGCGCGATCCTTGGCAGCGAACATCAGCGGCTTGCCGGGCCGCATGGCGATCCGCCAGAAGTCCATGGCGAAGCCCTGCGCCTTGAGCGAGTCCTGCACCAGGTCGTGGTCGCCGACCGAGGCGCCGCCCAGGGTGATCAGCATGTCGTGCTGGGCGCCGGCGACGATCGCCTGCTCGGTGACGCCGCGCTCGTCGGGCGCGATCTCGAACAGGGTGGGCTCGCCGCCCCAGGCGCGCACCAGTGCCGCGACCGCGATGCCCGACGAAGAGATGATCTGGTTGCGGCCGATCGGCTCGCCGGGCAGCACGAGCTCGTTGCCGGTCGACAGGATCGCCACCCGCGGCTTTCGATGCACCGACAGCCACGGCAGGTTCATCGCCGCCAGGAGCGCCACGTCGCGCGTCGTCAGCCGGTGGCCGGCCGGGAAGGGCGCCTCGCCCGCGCTGAAGTCGAGACCGGCCTTGCGGATGTGCCGGCCGGGCCGCGGCGCCTCGAGGACGGTGATCTTGCTGCCCTGGGCCTTGGTGTCTTCCTGGATGACGATCGAATCGGCGCCCATCGGCAGCGGCCCGCCGGTGAAGATGCGCACCGCTTCGCCGGGCTTCAGCGCATGGTCGTACGAGCCGCCGGCGGGCGCCTGGCCCACCAGCGTCAGCGTCGTCGGCGCCGCCGGCACGTCCTCGGCCCGCACCGCGTAGCCGTCCATCGCCGAGAGGTCGGCCGGCGGCTGGGTCAGCCGCGCCTTGGGCGCGCTCGCCAGCACGCGGCCCGCCGCATCGGCGATCGACACCGTCTCGGCGGGCAGGGCGGAGAACGCGGCGATGACCCGCGCATGCGCCTCGCGCACCGAGAGCATGTCAGGCGGCATCGAACGTGCCCGACTTGCCGCCCGACTTGTGCAGCAGCTTGACCTCGGAGATCACCATGCCGCGATCGACCGCCTTGCACATGTCGTAGACGGTGAGGGCCGCGACCGAGGCGGCGGTCAGCGCCTCCATCTCGACGCCGGTGCGGCCCTTGAGCTTGCAGGTCGCCTCGATGTCGACGGCATTGCGCTTCTCGTCGAGCGTCAAGGTCACCTGGACCGACGACAGCGCCAGCGGGTGACAGAGCGGAATGAGGTCGGCCGTCTTCTTGGCCGCCATGATGCCGGCGAGCTGCGCCACCGCGAGCACGTCGCCCTTGGCCGCCTTCTTGGTCGCAATCAGCTTGAGCGTCGCCGGCTGCATGATGACGCTGGCCCGGGCCGTGGCGATCCGCTCGGTGATGTCCTTGTCGCCGACATCGACCATGCGGGCGTTGCCACGCTCGTCGAAATGGGTGAGGTCGCTCATGTCACGCCGCCTGCTTGACCAGGATCTCGCGCACCGCCGCCTCGACGTCCGGCTTGCGCATGAAGCTCTCGCCGATCAGGAAGGCCTTGGCGCCGACCCGGGCCATGCGCGCGAGATCGGCCGGCGAGCCGAGCCCGCTCTCGGCGACCACGACGCGGTCCTTCGGCACCCGGGGTGCGAGCTGCTCGGTTGTCGCGAGGTCGACCGCCAGCGTCTTGAGGTTGCGGTTGTTGATGCCGATCAGGTCGCTGTCGATCGACAGCGCGCGCTCGAGCTCGTCGCCGTCATGCACCTCGACCAGCACGTCCATGCCGTAGAGGTGTGACAGCCGGGCGAGCTCCGCCGCGAGCTGGTCGTCGAGGCAGGCCATGATCAGCAGGATGCAGTCGGCGCCGAGCGCGCGGGCTTCGGCGATCTGGTAGGGGTCGATCATGAAGTCCTTGCGCAGCGCCGGCAGCTTGGTCGCCGTCCGGGCCTGCGTCAGGAACTCGTCCCGTCCCTGGAAGTACGGCTCGTCGGTCAGCACCGACAGGCAGGTCGCGCCGCCGCGCTCATAGGCTTTGGCGAGCGACGGCGGATCGAAGTCCGGCCGGATCAGGCCCTTGCTCGGCGAGGCCTTCTTGATCTCGGCGATCAGCCCGTAGCGCCCCGATGCGATCGTGGCCTTGAGCGCCCGCGCGAAGCCGCGCGGCGGCTCGGCCGCCGTGGCGCGCTTCTCGCACTCGGCCTGGGCGCAGACGTCCTTGCGCGCGGCGACGTGCTTGCGCTTGTCGTCGACGATCTTGGTCAGCGTATCGCTCATGGCCTCTCGCTCATGCGCAGATCCTCACCAGGGTATCGAGCGCCTTCTTGGCCTTGCCGCTGTCGATCGAGGCGGCGGCCATCTCCGCGCCCTGCTTCAGGTCGTTCGCCTTGCCCGCCACCATCAGGGCGGCGGCGCTGTTCAGCACCACGATATCGC
>VBAF01000416.1:449-3169 GCA_005884705.1 Alphaproteobacteria bacterium | reverse complement strand
TCTTCTGCACCCGCTCGGTCTTGCCGCCTTCGACCATCAGGTCGGACAGCTTCTGGACGACCGCATCTGGCGTGCCGGCCGGCGCTGCACAGCCGACCCAGCCGCGCACCTGGAAGGCCTTCTCGGTCAGGCCCTGCTCATGGAAGGTCGGCACGTCGGGCAGCTTCTTCATGCGCTCGAGCGTCGGCACGGCGATCACCTTGACCGAGCCGGACTGCAGGAAGGGCAGCATGGTGGCGTAGCTGCCGCTCGCGGTCTGCACCGCGCCCGAGGCCATGTCCTGCCACATCAGCGCTTCGCCGCGATAGTGCACCGCCTCCATCTTCAGCCCGTAGTGCTTGTTGATCGACTCGGCCACGACATGGGCATAGGAGCCCGCACCGTAGGTCGCGGCCGATACCTTGCGCTCCTTCGCCCAGGCGGCGAATTCCGGAATGTTCTTCACCGGCACGTCCTTGTTGACCGCGGTCGGCAGGTGGCCGGTGTTGAACCAGGCGACGAGGGTGAAGTCCTTGTCGGGATCGTAGGGCAGTTTTTTGAACAGAACCTTGTTCTGCATCATCGTCGTCGAGTTGGTGAACATCAGCGTGTAGCCGTCGGGCGGCGACTGCTTCACCAGCTCGGCTCCGATCGCGCCGGCCGCGCCCGCCTTGTTCTCGACCACGACCGGCTGACCCACCTTCTGCGACACGTACTCGCCATAGGCGCGCGCGAAGACGTCGGTCAGGCCACCGGGCGGATAGGTGCAGACGATCTTTATCGGCTTGACAGGCCAGGCCTGCGCGAGCGCCGGCGCCGGCAGCAGAGCCGCAGCAGCGCTCAGACGCAGGATATCGCGCCGCTTCGGACGGATGAGCATCGTTTCCTCCCAGCCTCTCTCGAGGGTCGAGCGCGATGCCGTCGCGACTTAAGCCGTCTTGGTCGCACCCGATTTCAACATGGCATCGATTTCAGCCCGAGTGAAGCCAGCCTCGCCCAGGACCTCGACGCTGTGCTCGCCGAGCCGCGGCTGCAGCCGGGTGATCTCAGGCGGGGTCTTGCTGAAGCGCGGCGGGATGCCGGGCATGCGCAGCTTCCCCTCGCTCGGATGGTCGACCTCCTGCCAGTAGCCGGTGGCCTCGAGCTGCGGATCGACGAACAAATCCTCGAGCGTGTTGACCGGACCGTGCGGCACGTTGGAGCTCTTGAGCAATGCGACCCATTCGGCGTTGGTGCGCTCGGCGCACAGGCCGGCGAGCGTCGCGTAATACTGCTCGACGTTCTTCAGGCGATTGGCCATGCCCTGGAAGCGCGGGTCCTTGGCCAGATCCTCGCGGCCGACCAGGGTGCAGAATTCCCGCCAGTGGCCGTCGGTGTAGGGCAGCAGCGCGAAGTAGCCGTCCTTCGACGGATAGGGCCGGCGCTCCTTGTTGAGCACGCGCTTGTAGCCCGCAGTATCGAGCGCCGGCACGAAGGTCTCGCCGTAGAGATGCTCGACCATGACGAACGAGACCAGCGTCTCGAACATCGGCACCTCGACCGCCTGGCCCTGGCCGGTGCGCTCGCGCGCGAACAGCGCGGCGAGCAACGCCGAGACGACGCCGTTGGAGCTGGTCTTGTCGGCGACGATGGTCGGCAGGAAGCGCGGCTGGCCGGCCACCACGCTCTGCAGCGCTGCCAGTCCCGAGCCCGCCTGGATGATGTCGTCATAGGCGGCCTTCGGCCCGAGCGGGCCGGCGGCGCGATAGCCGTAGGTCGCGAGATAGACCAGGCGCGGATTGATCTTCTCGAACTTCTCGTACTCGACCCCCAGCCGCTTGGCTGGCCCCGGCCGGTAATTGTGCATCAGCACGTCGGCGGTCTCGGCCAGCTTGAACAGCGCGTTGCGGCCGGAGTCCTGCTTGAGATCAAGCACGATCGAACGCTTGGAACGGTTGCAGCCGAGATAGAACGCCGCCATGCCAGGATGACGTGCCGGCCCGAGCTGGCGCGTGGTGTCGCCTTCGGGCGGCTCGATCTTGATCACGTCGGCGCCGAGGTCGCCCAACTGCTGCGCAGCCCACGGGCCCAGCACGACCGTCGTGCAATCGAGAATCCTCACTCCGGCCAGCGGCCCCGCCATCGCGCTTTCCTCCGTCATTTTGTCGCCATCTTACGGTCAGGTCGGCGTCAGCGAAACATGGCGAGATCCGGCTGCGAAATTCCCCGCAGACGTCACATTCGATGCCGATCTAATGGGACCTGAGAACGTTATTGGTTGGCTAAGAAGGAGGTTGCCATGCGCAGCATCTTCAAGAGTCGATTGGGCCGGGCTTCGGCCGCTGTGGCGCTCGCGGCGCTGGGTGTGCTCGCGACGACCACTGCCGAGGCGCGGCCGTGGCACTACTATAACGGCTATTACGGTCCGTCCTACGCGCTCAATGCGTGGGCAGGCGCCGTAGCGGGAGCCGCGGTAGCCTCGAACTACTACTACCCGCGCTACTACTACCCGCCGCCGGCCTACACCTACTATCCGCCGCCGTACCGGTACTACCCGCCGCCGGCCTACGGATACTATGGGCCGGAGCCGGTGGGACCAACTTTTGGTCTCATGATCCGCTAGAAACGGCGGGCTCTCGACTTCCGACGCGCCACATTCGTGGCGCGTTTTTTTTGCTGCGGCGCGATGGGAGAATGTGGCCAAAACCGGCCCGTGCAATTCTCGACAATGCCGTATTTGAGCGGAGATGAAAGGGCGAGGC
>VBAF01000416.1:0-356 GCA_005884705.1 Alphaproteobacteria bacterium | reverse complement strand
GGCGCGATGGCCTACGATCGTTGGGATCGCGAGCGCGACCGCGATCATTCGCGCTACGAGCACGAGCAATGGCGCCACGAGCACTGGCGGCATGAGCGGCCGGTCGTGGTCCGCGAGCGTCCGGTCTATGTCGAGCGCGCGCGTCCGGTCTTCGTGCAGCCCCAGCCGATGTACATGGCGCCGATGGTTCCCCAGGGTCCGTCCGGCCTCAACCTGAACTTCAACATCCCCCTGCAGTAACAGCGTGGCGTGCGGGGCGGCCCTGCCGCCCCGCACAGCCTGCGGGTTGACGGCGCCCCGCAATTCGTTAATCTTCGTGCCGTGATGCTGCGACTGACGACGCTTCGACTTATTCG
>VBAF01000415.1 GCA_005884705.1 Alphaproteobacteria bacterium | reverse complement strand
TCAAGGGCGGCGCACCGAAGAAGGACTACGGCGAGCACTGGCAGGGCTTCCTCGACCAGGGCCTCGCGCCGGCGCTCGACAGCCTCGACCTGATCGCCCGCGCGGTGACGCCGCCCGGCCGGCCGCGCCGCTTCAACGCCCGCTTTTTTATGGCCCGCGCCGAGGATGCGACCGGCGAGATCCGCCATTCGAGCGAGATGGGCGACATCCGCTGGGTCAAGCTCGACGAGGCGCGCGAGCTGCCGCTGCCCACCATCACCGGGCTGATCCTGGGCGAGATCGGCCGCCTGGTTAAGGAGCCGCCTGACCGCAAGAAGCAGCGCCGGATCCCGCTGTTCGTCACGGTGCATCGCAAGCACCTGATGATCGAGGAATGAGCCATGGCGGCGCGCGCCGAGCGGTCCTCGTCGCCCGCTGAAGCAGCACCGCTGCCGCGCGGCGGCGTGCGGCTGCGCACCCTGGTGCTCATCCGTTGGGCGGCCGCCGGCGGCCAGCTCTTCACCGCCGTGGTCGTGCATTGGGGCCTGGGCTTCACCCTGCCCCTGCTGCCGGTCGGCGGCACGATCGCGCTGTCGGCGCTGCTCAACCTGGCGGTCAGCCTCGGGCGGCCGGCCTCGGCGCGCATCGACGACCGCGAGGCCACGATCTTCCTCGCCTTCGACATCGTGCAGCTCGCCGTTCTGCTCTATCTCACCGGCGGCCTGATCAATCCCTTCGCGCTGCTGCTGATGGCGCCTGTTGCGATCGGCGCTACCATTCTTTCGCTCGCCAGTAACATCGCGCTGTCGCTGCTCACCATCGTCAGCATCGGGCTGCTCGGCGTGCTGCATCAGCCGCTGCCCTGGAGAGGCCTGCCGCCCGAGCTGCCCGACATCTATCAGGCTGGCGTGTGGGCGGGCCTCACCCTCACCACCTTGCTGGTCACGCTCTATGGCTGGCGGCTCGCCGAAGAGGCGCGCCAGATGAACGATGCGCTGCTCGCCGCACAGTCGGCGCTTGCCCAGGAGCAGCGCATGTCGGCGCTGGGCGCGCTCGCCGCCGCGGCGGCGCACGAGCTCGGCACGCCGCTCTCGACCATCGCCGTCGTCACCAAGGAGATGATGCGCGAGGTCGAACCGGACGATCCGCTGCGCGAGGATGTCGAGCTGCTGTCATCCGAATCGGAGCGCTGCCGCTCGATCCTGGCGCGGCTCACCATCGATCCCGCCGGTGATGTGTCCGATCAATACGTGCTGGTGCCGCTGCCGGCGCTGATCGAGGCAGCGGCACAGCACTATCAGCGCGAGGGCGTCGCGATCACGTTCGAGGCCGGTCCGATCGGCGAGGGCGTGCCGACGACTGCGCCGATCCAGCTCCGCAGTCCCGAGATCATCCAGGGCATCGGGAACATCGTGCAGAACGCCGTTTCGTTCGCCCATCACGAGGTCCATATCGCCACGCGCTGGACCACCGAATGGTCGGAGGTCGAGGTCTCCGACGACGGACCGGGCTTCTCCGAGGCCCTGCTCGACGAGCTCGGAACGCCCTTCATCTCGACCCGGCAGGGCGTCGAAGGCCATATGGGCCTGGGGGTCTTCATCGCGAAAACATTATTGGAACGAACCGGGGCTTCGGTGAGTTTCGGTAATCGCAGTGCCCGCGAGAGCGGTGCTGCCGTGGTGGTGCGCTGGCCAAACCCGGTCTTCAAGGCTACATAGCGGCAAAATGTCCAAGGAGAGGCCATGAGTGACACAGGCGCCCCCCGCCCAGTCGCGCCGGTCCTTGCCGGTACCACGAGTGCCAAGGATCGCACGCTCCTGCTCGCCGACGACGATGCGGCGTTCCGCAATCGCATCGCCCGCGCCCTCGAGCTGCGCGGCTTCATCGTCATCGCCGTCGGCTCGGTCGCCGAGGCGCTGGCCCAGACCGCCAAGCCGCCGGCTTTCGCCGTGCTCGACCTGCGGCTGGGCGACGGCAACGGGCTCGAGCTGGTCGGACCGCTGCGCCAGGCGCGGCCCGACATCCGCATCGTCGTGCTGACCGGCTACGGCAACATCGCCACCGCCGTCGCCGCAGTGAAGGAAGGCGCTGTCGACTATCTCGCAAAACCAGCGGATGCCGACGCAATAGAGCAGGCGCTGACCGCGCATGGCCGCAAGCTGCCGCCGCCGCCGTCCAATCCGATGTCGGCCGACCGCGTGCGCTGGGAGCACATCCAGCGGGTCTTCGAGCAGTGCGATCGCAACGTCTCGGAGACGGCACGGCGCTTGAACATGCACCGCCGCACCCTGCAGCGCATCCTGGGCAAGCACGCGCCGAGAGAGCATTAGGCGTCATGTCTTGCGGACCGCGGGCCTCCAGGCCCGCATCATGATTAAGCGCATTGATATGCGCGTATGAGCGGACCTAGAGGTCCGCGGTCCGGATGATCACTACCCAACTCATTCTCAACGCCCTGGCGCTGGGCATGGCCTATGCGCTGATCGCGCTCGGCTTCGTGCTCGCGCTCAATGCCGCGTGCGCCGTCAACTTCGCGCATGGCGATCTCGTCGTGCTGGGTGGCGCGGTCGCGGTGCTGTTGGCAGCCTGGCTCGACTTGCCGGGCGTTCTGCTGCTGCCGCTGGTCGCGCTGGCGCTGGCGTTCGCCGGTGTGCTGGCCGCCCATGTCGCGATCCTGCCGCTGGCGCGCCGGCCGCCGGAGCAGACCTTTGTCGCCACGCTCGCGCTCGCCGCGGTGATCGAGCAGACCCTCACCCTCACCCTGGGCGCGGCGCCGCGCACCACGCCGCCGTTCGTCGGCAGTGGCGCGGTGATGGTCGGCGGCATCCCGCTCGGCCTGCAGCCGCTGTCGATCGTGATCGTGGGCGGCGTGCTGGTCACTGCGCTGTGGTTCCTGCTCGAACGCACGCAGGTCGGCCGGCGCATGCGCGCGGTCGCGTCGGACCGCCAGATGGCGCGCGCCGTCGGCATCCCGGTCGGTCGCTACGTCACGCTGTCACTCGCGCTCTCCGGCGCGCTCGCCGGCGTCGCAGGCTTTCTGCTCGGTCACCAGTTCCTGGTCACGCCGACCCAGGGCGCGGGCCACATGCTCAAGGCCTACATTGCCGTGGCACTCGGCGGCTGGGGCAGCGTGCCGGGCGCTCTGGTCGGCGCGCTGGCGATCGGCTCCTTCGAGACCCTGGTGTCGGCGCAGGTCGGCGATGCGTAGGCCTCGGCCGCGCTCTATGCCGCGGTTCTTCTGGTGCTGACCCTGCGGCCGCGCGGCCTGTTCGGCGAGCCGGTCGGGCAGCGCGCCTGATGGCCGAGCGGCTGGCAACGCTGATCGGCATCTACGGCCTGCTCGGGCTCGGCTACCAGCTCGTGTTCGGCCAGTTGCGCGGGCTCAACCTGGCGCAAGGCTCCCTGTTCGGCGTCGGCGCCTACGCGACGGCGCTCACCGCCCCTCATCTCGGCCCGTTCGCCCTGCTTGCGGCG
>VBAF01000414.1 GCA_005884705.1 Alphaproteobacteria bacterium | reverse complement strand
AGCCGAAATTTCGCTGGATGTAGGCGGTCGTCCAGATCGGATCGAGGATCTTCACGTCAGAATGCATCACCGCTTTCAGCGTCTGCGCCTGTACCCCTGCAGGCATCGCAGCCGACAAGCCGATGACGCTCGCCGCCGCCCACAGAGCCGCGACCGACTTCCCGAATTGGGACATGTACTCCGTCTCCCTTGCTGCGGCTGTCTATTGCAAGATTCGAGCCGCTGCGCGGACAGTAGCAGCCTTCGGCCCCCCTCTGACAAGCCGATTCCCGGTTCACGGACCGGCTCAGCGCGGCTTGGCGAGCGCCTTTTCGAGCAATTCCAGAAGGCCTTCGACGGCAGCCTGCGCGACGATGTCGCCGAAGCCCGCCCATGAACCGCGCGTGGCGGCCAGCGGCACCGGATTGGACTGGTCGACCTTGCCGATCTCCTTGCCGCCGGGGTCCTTCAGCACCCAGCTGAGCTCGAGCTGGCCGCTGCGGTCGTCGATCGGCGTCAGCCTGACATGGCCCGTCACCGAGAAGGTGTCGGCGCCGGGCGAATCCATCACCACGATCTTGCTCGAGCCCAGCGCGCGGCGCATGCCGCCGAAAAGCTGGCGGTTGCCGTCGGACGGCGCGCCGTTGACCGGCGCCACCATGACCTTGACCTGGCGCGGGCTCGGAGGCCGCGCCTGGCTGCTGGCCGGCGGTGCCGCCGCGGCGGAGGGGCCCGCGGCGGCCGCCGTCTGCATCGGCGGCTCGGCTGCGGGCGGCGGCATATTGGCGCCGGCGGCGACCTGGCCCGGCGCGCGCGCCTCGAAGCTCGGCGGCTTGCCCATCAGGGTGGCGATGCGCGGCGCCGCCTGCTGGGCGATCCGCGATACCAGCCGGTCGTTGGCTTCGGCGAAGTCCTGCGCCTGCACGACGGTCTTGCTGATCGCCGGGCCCTCGATGCCGCGGCCCTTGCCGAGCACGAACCATTCGATCTCGACCTCGATGCCGGTGCCGAACTCGGCGTCGCGCGTGCTCATCGCGCCCGCGACCCTGAGCGGCGCCGGCGTCGGCTGCACCGCGGCGACGATGTTGTAGGACTGCAGCTCGACCGCCAGCGCGGCGGCGACCCGGTTGGCCATCTTGTCCGGCATGTTGGCGGGCGGCGCGATCGCCACCTCGATCTTGTCCTGCTTGGGCCGCGAGACGGTGTCGTCGCCGGCATCGTGCTCGAACGGCTTGGGCGTAGCGACGCAGCCGGCCAGCAGCAGGCAGCACGCAATCACGCCAAGACGCATGTCGCGATCATCCCGAGCAGCAGGCAAACGACCAGGATCACGAAGTAGGGCACGTCAGTCCTCGAGCGCGATTGCCGAGAGGCCCCGTCCGTAGTCCCGCACGCCCTGCAGCGTGTTGCGGCGATAACTGAAGAAGTCGTCCGACGCCGCCAGCGTGTCGTGGCCGGTCGCTTCGACCGCGACGCCGGCCTGGCCGATGCGACGGCTCAGGTAACCCGCGAGATCGAACAGGAAGTGCCCGGCACGCGGTGCGGCGCGGAAGAAGGCATCGTTTGCCTCGTCCTGCTTCAGGAACGGTGCCGGGAACTCGGGGCCCACCTCGTAGGAATCGCGGCCGATGCAGGGGCCGACCGCGGCGCGCACGCGCTCGCGCCGCGCGCCGAGCTTTTCCATCGCCGCGATGGTCGCCTCGACGACGCCGCTCAGCGCACCGCGCCAGCCGGCGTGAGCGGCGCCGACGACGCGGGCCTGCGGATCGGCCAGCAGCACCGGCGCGCAGTCGGCCGCCATGACGCCCAGGACGACGTCGGGCCGATCGGTGACCATACCATCGGCCTTGGGCGCGCCCGGCGAGGTCCAGCGTCCGCTGCCGACGGTCAGCACCTCGGTCGAATGGATCTGGTACAGGGTGAGGAGATCGGGCTCGCGGCGGCCGAAGCTCTCTGCCGCGCGCCGGCGGTTCTCGCGCACATTGTCGGGACTGTCGCCCGAGCCGTAGCCGCAGTTGAGCGAGGAATAGAGGCCGCCGCTGACGCCGCCGCGCCGGGTGAAGAAGCGGTGCGCGATGCCGTCGAGTTCCGCCAACATGGGGGTCGCGAGCGAGGGGGCTTCGATCATGGAGCTTCCGAAAAACCGGCCGGGGGGCTTGCGCCGTCGCCGACGGCCAGGACGCGGAACAAGGTGCCCATTTGACCGGCGTCGATCAAGCGCGCCAACGCCGCGTCG
>VBAF01000413.1:6222-6670 GCA_005884705.1 Alphaproteobacteria bacterium | reverse complement strand
TCACCGGAGCCACCACAGTGACCGCGGGCTTTTGGATAGCCAGCGCGTCCTCGACCGAACTGCCATTCAGCCATCGGCTGACGTCGTCGGGCTCCCTCCTCGCCATGACCGCGAGGCAGTTAAAAGGGCCGTTTCCCGACCGCTTTGGCTCGGCCATCGGCTGGCGTTAGGCCCACCCCGTGGACACTCACGCCCGCTTGCTGGCCGCCTTCCCATGGTTCGACGACTACGGTTGGCTTGGGCCTACGATCCTGCCGGAGAAGGCGCACCCTTGGTTCGGCGAAGCGTGCGAGTGCCTGTCGGCCGTTCAGGCGTCCAGGTGAACTGATACAAGCCGCGCGCAGGCTTCGTGACTTTGCCTTCCTTAACGCGCTTCTTGAGAGCGTTGGCGACACGCCAGCACTCTCGCTTCGAGAAATCCTCCATCAGGCCCATGGCGAACATGGCA
>VBAF01000413.1:0-6190 GCA_005884705.1 Alphaproteobacteria bacterium | reverse complement strand
CCATCGTTCTTGTCCCTCTCACGACCAGTGCCGCCAACGCGCGCACGAAGCTTGCTACCGGCTCTTCGCCGGCAATCCCCGCTCGGCGAGATAGGCCTCGAGCGTCGTGCTCCACAGCGCCGGTCGGGACGAGATGGTGTGCCCGGACGCGCCCTGGGCCGGCGTGAACTCATGGAAGGCGCCCTTGCCGCCGGCCGCCTGGAAGGCGGCGAAGTTCGCGCGCGAATGGCTGAGCGGATAGTAGGGATCGTTCTCGCCGTAGAGCCAGATCGTCGGCTGGCCGAACGCGGCGCCGCGATTGAACAGGCTGGTGTTGATCGTGCTCGCCGTCTGGCAGCCGGTGCCCATCCAGCCGCCGACGAAATTGATCGCCGCCTTCGGCTGGCCCGGCCGCCGCCCGCTCCAGGCGATGGTGAGGATGCCGCCGCGCGACTGGCCGCCGACGATGAACCGGCTGCGGTCGGCGAAGGGCATCGCCAGGATCGCCTCGGTGACGACGTCGATGTCGCGCAGCGCCCGCTCGGCGCCCGGCAGCGACAGCGTGGGATCGCAGCTATAGCCGCGCGCGCGGTCGACCGCGAAGCCCTCGTCGTAGCGCCCCTCCGAGCCGCCGCGGCCGCGCCGCGACGGCAGCACGACCGCCCAGCCGCGAGCGGCGAACCAGTCGATCAGCGGCCTGGGCTCGTAGACGTTGGCGAAGATCGACGGATCGATGCCGCGGCCGGTCGAGCCGTGATGGAAGATCAGGATCGGAAACGGCCCCGCGCCGGCGGGCTTGTGGGTGATGGTGGCGAGCCGTACCGTCTCGCCGTCGATGGTCAGCGGCACCATCGCGCGTTCCTGGGCGACGGCGGGGAAGCCCGCGAACAGCAGGACAAGGACGGCCTTACTCCGGATGGTCATAGCTGATCGTCACCGACGCGATCGCCTCGTGGAAATGGCGGTGGAGAAACCCGATCAGCGAGGTCAGGAGCTGCCAGCCGCCGTCAGTCGCCCGCGAATGCACGGCGGCGGCCAGGCTGCCATCGAGGCGACGCTCCAAGGTGATCCAGCCCGGGTAGGAGGCGTGCGTCCACTTCTCGCGTCCGCGTTTCTTGGGTCCGACGCGATGCAGCGTCCCTCTTTTGCGGCGGCGAAGCTCGAGCTCCTTGCCGACCAGCAGGCCGAACAGGTTGGCGCGGGCGCGCGGGACGATGCTGAGGCGGATCATGCTGCCTGTTCTCCCCCGGGTGCAGCGTCGCCAGCGTAGCAGAAAAGTGCGCGCCAGCAGAGGAACGCGCTCCCGGCAAAGACAAGGGGCAGCCTCGCGCCCCGGCTGGCCGCATTCAGCATGGCGAGCTTGCGTTGCGCGGCGCGCACCAGATCGGAGGGAAAGCCCTTGGGAGCTTGCCATCGTAGTCCGGAATTGATTGCTCTCGATCAAGTCACTATCAGGGACTCGTGCAGAACACAGGATTTGCGATGCCCGCACGACAGTCAGGGACCGTGGTTGCCTATCGCGGGATCGGGTCCGACGTGCGCAATCCCTGTGACACGCGCTCGGGCCGCGCCCGGTGATCCTCGCCCCGCTCGCCTTCCTGATGTCTCTCGTGGGCGCCGCGATCGGCATGGCCTCGCGTCGTCGGCTGCCCGAGCGTCATCTCAGCCGGGACGCGATCGACGTGATCAAGCTCGCCATCGGGCTAATGGCCACTCTGGTGGCTCTGGTCCTGAGCCTGCTGATCTCGTCGGCCAACAGCTTTCGCCTGCAGGTCGCGGGCGAGTACGGCCAGGCCCTGGCCGGCATCGGGCAGCTCGATCAGCGGCTGCGCGCCTACGGTCCGGAGGCCGAAGACGCAAGAGTGCTGCTGCGCCGCATCGTGGTCACGGGCGCGCTGCAGCGCTGGCCGCACGAGACGTTCGACTCGGTGGCGCCGCTCGATCATTCCATGCCGGCCGCCTTGCTCGAGCTCGAGCTGAAGATCCTGCGTTTGCATCCCGCGAATGACGAGCAGAAGTACTTTCAGGCCCAGTCGCTTCAGTCGGTTGGAACCCTGGTGCAGATCCAGCGCCTGATTTCCAACCAGGCGGGGGCAAGCATGCTGCCGCTGCCGGTGCTGATCGGTGTCATTATCTGCAGCGCCGCCATATTCGGCGGATTCAGCCTGTTCGTCGAACCCAACCCGACGGTGATTGCCGCTCTTTGCCTGGCTGCACTGGCGGTCGCCGGAGCGGTGTTCCTCATCGTCGAACTCGCCACCCCGTTCACCGGCGCCCTGCAGCTCCCCAGCACTCCCCTCAGAGCCTTGCTGGCGACACTGGCGACGTAGCCTCGACGACACTGCCCAGGATGAAGGGCCTCAGAGCTTTTCGATCCCGGCGCGGGCGCAATCCTGGTCTTCCTGGGCGATGCCGCGCAAGGTCGGACGGTCGGCGCGCGGCGTCAGATCGCCGCGCGGGCGTCTGCATACCTGGTTAGCCCCAGGATCACGCCGCCTTGCGCGGCGTGATCGCCTTGACAACCCTGTGGTCGGCGGAGGCCAGATCGAAGGCGCTCTGCAGATTCATCCAGAATTCCGGCCCGGTGCGGAAGTAGCGCCCCAGCCGCAGCGCCGTGTCGGCCGTCACCGGCGTCTCCTCGCGCGCCAGCCGTTCGATACGGGTGCGCGGAATGTGGCACTCACGGGCGAGCGCGTAGCCGCTCAAGCCCAGCGGGGCCATGAATTCCTCCCGCAGGATCTCGCCAGGATGAACAGGCGGGTGGGGACCGATCATCGGGGTGCCTTCTTCAGTGATAGTCAACGATCTCGACATTTTCGGCGTTGCCGTCGCGCCAGAGAAAGCACACGCGCCATTGGTCGTTGACGCGGATGCTCCACTGCCCGACGCGATCGCCCTTCAACCGCTCCAGTCTGTTTCCCGGAGGCATCCGCAAGGTGTCGACAGCAACCGCCGCATTCAGCATGGCAAGCTTGCGTTGGGCGGCGCGCACGAGGTCGGAGGGGAAGCCCTTGAGAGCCTGCCCGTTCCACACCGCCTGCGCCGCGCGCCCTTTGGCGGCCTTGCGGGCCGCTTCCGGCAGGAAGGAAGAAGGGCGACCTCACGGCCGCCCTGTTCGAATCCCCCTCACCCAACCTCTCCCCCTGCGGGGGAGAGGAGGAAGAGCCGGAAGGCCTCAGAGCTTTTCGATCCCGGCGCGGGCGCAATCCTCGTCTTCCTGGGCGGTGCCGCCGCCGACGCCGCAGGCGCCGATCAGGACACCCTGGCGGAAGATCGGCACGGCGCCCTGGCCATAGAACATGTGGTTGCCTTCGGCGGCGGCGATGCCGCGCAAGGTCGGATGGTCGGCGCGCGGCGTCAGGTCGCCGCTCGGGCGTCCAAAGGCGGCCGAGGCCATCGCCTTGCCCTGGCTGCCGAAGGCGCCGGCCCACATCGCGCCATCCATGCGCTGGAAGGCCAGCAGCCGTCCGCCGGCGTCGCACACCGCGATGTTCATCTTGGCGCCGAGCTGGTTGGCCTTCTCGATAGCGCCGCCAATCACGCGATTGGCCTCCGCGAGGCTGAGGGTCACGAGGTCGATCCTTTCCGGTCTAGTTCATCAGGCCGTAGAACTTGCCGGCATTCTCGCAGGTGATCTTGTGGGTGATGTCGGCCGGCAGGTGGCCGAACTGCTTGGCGATGTACGCCGAGGAATCTGGCCAGATGCCGTCGGGGTGCGGGTAGTCGGAGCCCCACATCAGGGTTTCGACGCCCATGTCCTCGATCAGCTTGGTGCCGATGCGGTCGTACTGGAACGTGGCGCGGCATTGGCGGCGCCAGTATTCGCTCGGCAGGAGCTTCAGCTTGATGTCGCGGTACTGGTCGAGATACTCGTTGTCCATGCGGTCGATCAGGTAGGGCAGCCAGCCGATCCCGCTCTCGCCGAACACCACCCGGAACCGCGGGAAGCGCTCGAACACCGCCGCGCCCATGAGCGCCGTCAGGATGTTGCCGAGCGTCATCTGGAACATGCAGATGCTGCTGTAACGCATGGCGAGGCCGGCATCGCCGGTGGTCTGGGCGCGGAGCTTCGGATCGACCGACGGGAAGGTGTGGAAATGGAGCGGCAATTGCGTCTCGTCGATCGCCGCCCACAGCGGATCCCACATCGGATGCCACATCGGCGTCATGTTCCAGGAGCAGCTGAGCTCGACGCCCTTGACGCCCAGCTTGGCCACGCGATGCACTTCCTGCACGGCGGCAGGAATGTCGCCGAACGGCAGGCAGGCCAGGCCGATCATGCGCTGCGGATAGTGCTTGCAGAAACCGATGATGAAGTCGTTGTAGATGCGCAGCATTTCCGCCGAGGCGCCGGCGTCCTCGAGCTTCGCCGCCGCCGCGAGCACGCCGTAGATCACCTCGGCGTCGACGCCGTCCCGGTCGAGCTCCTTGGCGCGCAGGTCGGGGTCGCCCGGGCGGCGGATGCCCTTGAGACCCGCCTCATAGAGACCGGTCTCCGCCATGCGGTCGGCCCGGTGCTGCTTGCCGGGCTCGTATTTGCGGCCGGCCGAGCCGACGCCGGCGACCAGCCCGAAGGAGGCGCCATTGCGCGCGACCCACTCCTTGCCGTTCGGTCCTTCGCTGACGAACGGCATCCGCTCCTTGAGCTCGCGCGACGCCTCCGAGGTGAAGAGATCCGGCGGCAACCAGATCATATCGAGATGGCAATCGGCCGAGATTCGTTTGTATTGCATCTAGTTCAACTCCCTCCGGCGGACCGATAATAAGCCACCGGGCGCGCTTGCCAATGGAGTCCTCATGAAGATCAGCAAGGTCGAAACGTTCCTGGTGCGGTGGGGCGATCTCGCGCGGCCGGCCGAGTCCGTGCTCGGCTCGACCGCCGCGACCGCCGTGGTCGCCGTCCACGCCGACGGCATGGTCGGCCTGGGCGAAGCCTCGCCGATGCAGGGGGGCGTGGCCTCCCTCCAGGTCATCGCGCGCGAGATGGCACCTTCCCTGATCGGCGCCGACGGGCTCGATCATGCCGTCACCCTCGATCGCCTGCTGCACAGGCTGATCAAGCTCGGCCCCGACGGCATCGTGACCGGCGCCCTCGCCGCGCTCGACATCGCCCTGTGGGACCTCAAGGGCAAGGCGTTCGGCCAGCCGATCCACAAGCTGCTGGGCGGCGCCTGGCGCACCCGCATCCCGTTCTATGCCTCGATCGGCGGCAATGCCGCGCGCGACGTCGACGGCGTGCTGCGCACCGTCGAGGCGCGCCTCAAGGCCGAGCAGCCGTCGGCGATCAAGATCCGCTGGGACGGCACGCGCGGCGAGATCGATCGCGACATCGCCGGCGACATCGCCAAGGCGCGCGCCGTGCGCAAGCTGGTCGGCGACGGCTTCCCGCTGGCGTTCGACGCCAACAACCGCTACTCGGTCGGCGCCGCGATCCGGGTCGGGCGGGTGCTCGAGGAGCTCGGCTTCGCCTGGTTCGAGGAACCCGTCGAGTCCTATCACGTCAAGGCGATGGGCGAGGTTGCGCAACGGCTCGACATCACCGTGTCGGCCGGCGAGCAGTCCTACACGCTGCAGTCGGTGGCGGCGCTGATCGAAAGCGGCGTGCGGATGGTCCAGCCGGACATCGTGAAGATGGGCGGCGTGACCGGCCTGATGCAGTGCGCCGCGCTTTGCCACGCCCATGGCGTGGAGTTCGTGCCGCACCAGACCCAGCCGGCGATCGGCAACGCCGCCAACCTGCATGTGCTGTCGACCGTCATGCACGCGACCAGGCCGGCCGAGCTGGCGGACGGCTGGGCGCGTGCCGCCGACACCTTCGTCGACGCCCCCAAGCCCGACGGCGGATGCCTGGTCGTGCCGCAAGGGCCCGGGCTCGGTCTTGCGATCGACCAGGCGATGCTGGCTCGCCGGCGCCTCGACGTGACGGGCTGAGCGGCACGGCGACAACGGCGCCGGGTTGATCTACAGTCGGCGCAATACCCGAGGAACAACGGGACCTGGGAGGCGACAATGAGTTCAGGCTACCAAGGCCACGAACCGTGTCCGGCGCACGCCTTGTCGACGATCGGCCGGCGCGACCTTCTCATAGCGGGCGGACTGGCAGCGGGCGGACTGGGCCTGATGACGGGCCTCGCCCGGCAGGCAGCGGCCGCCGCGCCCGACCAATTGACCTGGGGCGTCCACGTCTCCCTCGCACCGGCCTGGTTCGATC
>VBAF01000422.1 GCA_005884705.1 Alphaproteobacteria bacterium | reverse complement strand
AGAAGTACGCCGTCAGGCTTCAATGAACTGATAGCCGGTGCGGATGCGGCCGTCCTCGCCGAGCACCAGGAAGTCGAAGCCGACCGAGATCACCTCACCGCCACCCGCCGGCAGCATCTCCCAGCGCAGCTTGATCGTGCCGTGATGGCCGTCGACGCCATCGCGCAGGCGGAAGACGTTGCCCTTCTCCGCGACCCACTTCTGGTAGGCCGTGGCGACGCGGGTCTCGATCCCCGCATGGCCGACCGCCTCCAGGGTGCGGGCGAGATGGCGCGCCTCCTCCTGCCACAGTTCACGGATGGTGAGACGGCGGCGCTCCAAGTCGGTTTCCATCGGCGGTCTCCTTGTCGACCCGAGGTGGCGCCGAGGCGACGCAGTGGCGATGACATGAGAGGTAATTGCGTATGAAGAGTTGGCCCATCGTCAGCGGCGAGCTCGCCGAGTACGTCGACACCCACTGGCTGCGCGATACGCCGCTCAAGCGCCGGCTGCGCGAGGAGACGGCGAAGCTGCCGCAGGCCGGCATGCAGATCTCCGCCCATCAGGGCCAGCAGATGGCCCTGCTCGCGCGTGCGATCGGCGCCCGGCGCGTGGTCGAGGTTGGCACCTTCACCGGCTACTCCGCCCTCTGCGTCGCCGAGGCGCTGCCCGCGGGCGGCAAGCTCTGGTGCTGCGATGTCAGCGCGGAGTGGACCGCCATCGGCCGCCGCTACTGGCAGGAGGCCGGGGTCGACGGCAAAATCGAGCTTACCATCGGCCCGGCGCTCAAGACGCTGGACGGCCTGCTGGCGCAGGGGCTTGCCGGCGGCATCGATATGGCGTTCATCGACGCCAACCCTCGCCTTGTTGCGCCGCGGCGGCCTGATCCTGATCGACAACGTGCTGTGGGGCGGCTCGGTGGTCGACCGCGACGACAAGACCGCGGACACCAAGTCGATCCGCGCGCTCAACGCCAAGCTCAAGGCCGACGACCGCGTCGATCTCACGCTGTTCGCCGTCGGCGACGGCATGACCGCCGCGCTGAAGCGTTGAGCGCGTCGGCGGAAAGGCTACGCGTTGCCGAAGATCGCGTGCTTGACCTTGTCGCCGGGCTTGATGCCGAGCAGCGCCGCGCTGCCGCCGTTGATCTCGAGCACGGCGCGGACGGGAAAGCGGCTGGGCACCGTCTCGGTCGAGAGCGGCACCGCGTTGGCGTGGACATGCTTCACCGTGCCGTCGGCGGCGATGAACACCATGTCGAGCGGGATCAGCGTGTTCTTCATCCAGAAGCTGACCGGCGCTTCCTGGTGGAAGTCGAACAGCATGCCCTCGTAGGGCCCGAGCTTGTCGCGGCGCGAGCTCGACCTCGAACTTGATTTCGCGGCCGCCGGCGCTGACGATCAGCGACGAGCGCTTGAACTGGACCTCGGCTTCCTGTGCGAGCGCCGCGAGCGCGGCGATGGCCAACGGAGCGGACAACGCGAAGCGGCGGCCAACCGGCCGCGATACGAATCGGAACGCCATGCCGCCTTAGTGCGCGCCGAGGCCGGGGGTGGTCAAGCGCTGCGGATCTCGACGACCTGCAGGCCCTTCTGGCCTTCGGCGATGCGCACCATCACCTTCTGGCCGGGGGCGAGCGAGTCCATGCCGTGCCGGCGCAACACCGCGGCATGGACGAAGATGTCGCCCTCCGAGGTCTCACGCGTCACGAATCCGTAGCCGCGTTCGTTGTTGTACCACTTGACCATCGCAGCGATGTAATCGCCGATCGCGATGCCTTCGGGCGCCGGCGGCGGCTTGGGGGTCGTGCTGACAGCCGTCGAGCTGTCGACGTCGAGCACCTTCATGACCTGCCAGCCCTTGGGGCCGCGCACGCCTGAACAAAGCACCGTGGCGCCGGGCTTGAGATCCTCATGCCCGGATTGCCGAAGTGTCGTCACATGCAGGAACGCGTCGCTATTGTCGCTCTCGAGGGCAAGGAATCCGTAACCCTTGACGGCATTGAACCACTTTACCCGACCACGCAGCTCAATCGACCCGACGTCCCCGCTTGGCTCTCCCTGTTGGGTCGTCATTATTAAACGATCCCGTGTTGTTATGCAGAAATCCTAGCAGTCCGGCAGCCCGGCGCAACAGGTGAGAAGGTCCACGGCCGTAAGTTAGACGAAAGGTGCGAACTCGGGCGGAAGGCAGCGGTGACCCCGGCGCACGGCGGCAAGTTCCCCCCAACTTGGCGCTGCTCCTAGGAGCGAGCCGGAGGCTCACGGGTCGGCAAAAACGAGCTCAGCGTCTGGTGGAAGTGGACGATCGCGCTTTCGTAGCGGCCGAAGGTGAAGTGGTCGTTCGCACCGCTCGCCAGGCCGCGCTGGATGGCCTGCACGACGGCGCGGTCCTCGAGCGCGCCTGTGTTGCCGACGAACTCTGCGTCGCGCCTCGCCTCGGCGAGCGCCGCCGGATCGTCGCCTGCGCCGTTGGTCAGCGTGTAGGTGAACTGGCGCGTGCGGTCGACGGCGAGCGGCTCGAGGATCACCACGTTGGTGTGGCGCGACAGCACGGTGATCAGCACGTTGGGGAACAGGTGATAGACGTAGGTCAGCAGGCCGTCGACGCGGCGCTCGGCCGGCGGCACCTTGGCGAGCCTCTTGATGCGCTGAAACGGATAGGTGACGCGGCTGTTGCGACCGAACAGGTCGATCACGTTCAGATTGTCGAAGCCATAGGGCAGGAAGCTCTCGGGATGCGTCGACTTGATGTGATAGCCCTCGATGAAGCTCTCCAGCAAGATCTTCCAGTTCACGTCGAAGTCGCGTTCGGCCGTCGCGAACAGCCGCTGGTCGGGCGCAATCAGGCGATCGAGGCCGCCGAGCGGATCGCCGTCGATCGCCGGCCCGTCCTGCGTCACGAACACCAGCCCCAGCCGCTCGCTTGCCGCCACCGGCACCAGCGGATGCGCGTCCTTGTCGAGGTCGGGGAAACCCGCCTCGTGCGGGATGTGGCGCAGCTTGCCTTCGAGATTGTAGGTCCAGCCGTGATAGCGGCAGGCGAAGGCGCGCGCGCAGCCACTGCCGTTCGCTACCTGCATGCCGCGATGGCGGCAGGCGTTGCGGAAGGCGCGCACCTGGCCGTCGGCGCCGCGCACCACGACCAGCGGCACGCCGGCCGCCTCGCGCGCGACGAAGGAGCCGACCTCCGGCAGGGCGGCCGACGGACAGAACGGCGTCGGTGCCCGGCGCAGCACCCGTTCGAGTTCGGCGCACAGGCGCTCCGGGCTTCGATAGTGGACGACCGGCTCACGCCACACCGACGCGCCGAGATCGGTCGTGCCGTGCTCGATGTGATCGAGTACCCGTTGCGCGACCGACTGGTCGTCGGGCACCGCCGACGGGTCGTCCATTGCTGCCGTCATGCGCTGCAGCATACGCCCGGGCTGCATACAGGGCACCTGCAGGACTGTGGCTTTTGGGCATCAGTGCCGCGGAATCGCCTTGCCGGGCCGATTGAAGGAGCCGGTCCCGCCGCAATTGAGCCAAACTGTAATGGTGCCTTGAGGTCCCGCTTCAACAGCCTAGGTTCGGAACGAGCTGCCCGCGTGTCCAAGGTCAAGTCGCTCTGTCTGACGCTGCTCGTCGCGCTCACCACCGCCGCGACCGGGGCTTGGGCTCAGACCATCGAAATCCGTCAATGGCAGGGCGCCAACGCCTACATGCGCCAGCCTGATCAGGTGGTGGCCAGCACCATGGCCGAGTGGCGCAGCCTGTGGGCCCGCGTCGGCGCCCACGCGCCGGAAGGCTTCCTGCCCGGGCGCATGAACGCCGTCGGCATCTTCCTCGGCTTGCGCAACGGACCAGGCTACGGCGTCAACGTGCTGTCGGCCGTCCGCCGGCGCGACCGCATCATGCTGGTGTTCGAGGAACGCGGGCCGAATGACTTCATGATGGCCCAGCGCATGCAGCCGCAACCGACGGCGCGCGCCTTGTCGAGCGGCCCGGGCTTCGGCGCACCGGCCGCGAACTTCGCCCCGCCGAGCGCGAGCTTCACCCCGCCGCCTCCGGCCGTGGCCAGTCGGGCGCCGATCGGGCCGCCGACCTCGCCGTGGGCGATCGTGCTGATCAACCGCGCCGACCTGCCGGTCACCGTCGAGCAGCGCCTGTTCCGCTAGCCGCCCCTAGTGGGAGTGCCGCGGCACTCCCTTGGTCGATCGCGAAGTCGAGGCAGGCGCCGGACGAGAGCTGGCCCACGAACTTGCGCTGCAGCTCCTGCCACGGCGTCTGGCTTTCCTTGATGTGCGGCTTCCACGCCGCCCGGCGCTTGGCCAGCTCGTCGTCGGAGATCAGGATGTTGGCGGTGCGCTTGCCGATGTCGACGCGGATCCTGTCGCCGGTCTTGACCAGCGCCAGCCCGCCGCCGACCGCCGCCTCGGGCGAGGCATTGAGGATCGACGGGCTGGCCGAGGTGCCGCTCTGGCGGCCGTCGCCGACGCACGGCAACAGCAGCACGCCGCCCTTCACCAGCCGGTCCGGCGGCAGCATGTTGACCACCTCGGCGGCGCCGGGATAGCCGACCGGCCCGGTGTTGCGGATGAACAGGATGCTGTTCTCGTCGATCGGCAGGTTCGGATCGTTGATGCGGTGGTGATAGTCCTCGGGGCCCTCGAACACGATCGCGGTGCCCTCGAAGGCATCCTTGTCGCCTGGCTTTTCGAGGTACTTCTTGCGGAACTCCGGCGAGATCACCGAGGTCTTCATGATCGCGCTGTCGAACAGGTTGCCCGACAATACCGCGAAGCCCGCCTGCCCCAGCATCGGCTTGTCGTAGCTCTTGATCACCTCGCCGTCGGCCGGCTTGGCCGTCTTGAGGGTCTCGGCGTAGGTCTTGCCGCTGACGGTCATGACGCTGCCATGCATCTTGTTCTTGGCCAGCAGCTCGCGCATCACCGTCGGCACGCCGCCCGCGCGATGGAACGCCTCGCCGAGATACTCGCCGGCCGGCATGCAGTTGACCAGCAGCGGGATGTCGTAGCCGAGGCGATCCCAGTCGCTGTTGTCGAGCTTGACGCCGATGTGGCGGGCGATGGCGTTGACGTGCGGCGGACAGTTGGTCGAGGCGCCGAGCGCGCTCGCCGCGACGATCGCGTTCTCGAAGGCTTCGCGCGTCAGGATGTCGGACGGCTTCAGGTCCTCCCACACCATGTCGACGATGCGCTTGCCGGTCTCGTAGGCGATCTGGCCGCGCTCGCGATAGGGTCCCGGGATCGCCGCACAGCCGGGCAGCGACAAGCCGAGCGCCTCGGCCATGCTGTTCATCGACAGCGCGGTGCCCATGGTGTTGCAATGCCCGACGCTCGGCGCGCTGTCGGCGACCCATTGCAGGAAGGTCTTGAGGTCGATCCGGCCGGCGGCCAGCTCCTGCCGCGCATGCCACACGATGGTGCCCGAGCCGGCGAGGCCGCCGGCATAGTGGCCGTCGAGCATCGGCCCGCCCGACAGCACGATCGCCGGGAGATTGACGGTGCAGGCGCCGGTGATCATCGCCGGCGTGGTCTTGTCGCAGCCGGTGGTCAGCACGACGCCGTCGAAGAAGTAGCCGTACAGGCTCTCGACCAGGCTGAGATAGGCGAGGTTGCGGTCGAGCGCCGCGGTCGGCCGCTTGCCGGTCTCCTGGATCGGATGGACCGGGAACTCGATCGGGATGCCGCCGGCGTCGCGGATGCCGTCGCGCACCCGCGTGGCGAGGTCGAGATGATGGCGATTGCACGGCGAGAGGTCGCTGCCGGTCTGGGCGATGCCGATGATCGGCCGGTTGCTGTGCAGCTCCGCCAGGGTCAGGCCGAAATTCATGTAGCGCTCGAGGTAGAGCGCGGCCATCGTCGGATCGCCCGGCGCGTCGAACCATTCGCGGCTGCGCAGCCGGCGCGTGCCGTTGATCTTCTTGTTGTCGGCCATTGTTTTCCTCCGATTGTTTGTCGGGAACCTAGGCGGTCTCCCGCTCCATCGCCACCTCGGCCTGCAGGCTCGCGACATCGCGGTAGATCGACGCCGCCGCCAGGATGCGGCCGCCGAGCTTGTAGCGCACCAGGCAGTCCTTGGCGGCGATGTCGCCCTCGACTGCGATCTCGTCCCACTTCTCGGCATGGCCGACATAGTTGATCGGCATGTCGTAATGCTGGCTCCAGAAGAACGGCACGGCGTCGAACGCTTCGCCATGGCCCAGCATGTTGAGCGCCGCGGTCTGGCCCTGGCGCTCGGCCACCACCCAGTGCTCGACCCGGATCGCCTGCCCGCTGTGCGGATCGGGCCAGCGCGCGATGTCGCCCGCGGCGAAGATTCCCGGCGCGCTGGTTTCCAGCCGCGCGTCGACGACCAGGCCGCGATCGATCGCGAGCCCCGCTTTCTCGGCCAATGCCAGACGGGGCCGCACGCCGACGCCCATCACCACGAGATCGGCCTCGAGCGCGCCGCCGCTCTTCAACTTCACCTGCTTGCCTTCGATGGCAACGGGTGCGTCCTCGAGATGGAAGATCACACCCTTCTCCTCGTGCAGCGCCCGCACGAGATCGCCCATGGCCGGGCCCAAGATGCGCTCCATCGGCCGTTTCTCCGGTGCCACGACATGGACCTCGATCTGGCGCGCCCGCAGCGAGGCCGCGACCTCGAGCCCGATGAAGCTCGCGCCGATCACGACGGCGCGCTTGGCCGTCTTGGCGCGCGCGACGATGGCCGTGCTGTCGGCCAGGCTGCGCAGCGTGTGGACGTGCGGCAGGTCGGCGCCCGGAAGCTGCAGCCGCACCGGCTCGGCGCCGGTTGCCAGCAGCAGGCGGTCGTACGGCACCTTGACATCATCGCCCAAGGTCACTTCGCGGGCGCGCGCATCGATGGCGGTGACGTTCGCCTTGAGGCGGAGGTCGATGCCATTGTCCTTGTAGTAGTCGTCGCCGCGCAGCGGGATCCATTCCTCCGGCGCGCTGCCGGCGAGATAGTCCTTGGAGAGGTTGGGTCGGTCGACCGGCGCCGCATCGTCGTTGCTCAGCATGACGATGCTGCCCTTGTAGTCCTGGCGCCGCAGCATCTCGGCGGCCGCGAAGCCCGCGCGGGCTTGGCCGCCTGCTTCTCCTTCACGAACGCCTTGCCGCCCCTCTGCTCGACCGACCAGCAATCGATCGGGCTCAGCGCCGGCGGATGCAGCGGTTCGCCGGTGCGCAGGCTGAAGCAGGCGTGGTGCCACGGGCAGCGCACCGTGTCGCCGACCAGCAGCCCCTCGGCCAGCGGGCCGTGATAGTGGCTGCAATGCGAGCCGACCGCGAACACCTCGCTGCCGCGGCGGGCCAGCAGGATCTCGTCGCCGCCGACATGGCCGACCAGCATGCCGCCGTCGGCGAGGTCGGAGAGGGCAACACCCTTCGTCAAGTCGGGGCCAGCAGGCTTGGCGTCGTCAGCCATGACGTCCTCCCTCGAGTGCGGGGTCTTGAGTGCGAAGGGGCACCATGGGAAACCTCGGACGCCATGTCCACCTCCCCCACCATCGTCTCGATCGGCGAGCCGCTGATCGAATTCAATCGACCGAAGGAGGGCGACGGACGGACCTGGCTGCAGGGCTTCGGCGGCGATTCGCAAAACGTCGCGATTGCCGCGGCGCGTCAGGGCGCTGCGGCGGGCTATATCACCAGCGTCGGCCAGGATTGGATGGGCGATGCCTTCCTCGCGCTGTGGCAGGCCGAAGGTGTCGATGCCTCGACAGTAACGCGCCATCCGACCGCGCCGACCGGCGTCAGCTTCGTCACGCACGGGGCGAGCGGCCACAAGTTCGACTATCTGCGCAAGGGCTCGGCGGCATCGCTGATGACGCCCGACGGCGTACCGAAGGACTACATCGCCGGCGCCCGCTTCCTGCATGTCTCCGCGATCGGCCAGGCAATCAGCGCCGACGCCCGCGCCGCCTGTGACCGCGCGATCGCCATCGCGCGCGCGGCCGGCGTGAAGGTGTCGTACGACACCAACCTGCGGCTGCGCCTGTGGGACCTCGAGATGGCGCGCGAGAAGATCCACGCCACGATCCCGAAGTGCGACATCGCGCTGCCGAGCCTCGACGATTCGCAGCAGCTCACGGGACTGTCGGCGCCGGAGGAGATCGCCGACTTCTACCTGAAACTCGGCGCACCGCTGGTGGCGCTCAAGATGGGCAGTGAGGGCGCCCTGCTGGCGCTGCCCGGCAGGCGCATTCGCGTCGAGCCCCATCGCGTTCGATCGGTCGACGCGACCGGCGCCGGCGACACGTTCGACGGCGCGTTCCTGGCGCGCCTGCTCGAAGGCGACGATCCGGAGACGGCCGCCCGCTACGCCAACGTCGCAGCGGCGCTGTCGACCACCGGCTACGGCGCGGTGACGCCGATCCCGCGCAAGGACGCGGTGATGGCGGCGCTGAAGAGGCGCCCCTAGAACGGGTTCAACCATTTTCGGCCGTTTATGCCGTTTTTGCCGGGAATTCCATTTTCCCGCCGTCGGAAGGATATGACATCGAAAGCTCCTGCACATGAAGATCGCGTGCAGGATAAAGCCATCGCGTCGCGGCACCTATTATGGGCAATGGCTTCGAGAAAAAGAGGCTATTTACGGGCGTCGAATCGCCGGCCATTGCCCATAATGATCCCGCTGGGAGCGCCGCTTTCCCGTGCCGCCCACGCTCATGACGCGTATTGCCCCGGAATCGCGCCGCAGACGGCTACGGGATTTACAGTCCCGACAAAAGAAAATCAGCGGCACTGGAGTGCCGGCGCTCCCAGCACAAGGATTATGACGCGCCACGGGAGGGAGGCGCGCCCAGCTTCAGCGGCGTCAGCGCGGCCACGAAGCGCCGGAACACCCGCACCTGCTGAGCCACCCAGCCGCGGCCATTGTCGCGATCGACCTCGGCATTGTCGACGCCGGTCGGGCGCGGCGCGGCATCGAAACGCGCCGTGCCGAACAGCATGTCCCAGACCGGGAAGACCGGCGCGAAATTGTGGTCGTGGATGTGCGGCTCGCGCGCATCGGCCCGCGCGTGATGCAGCCGATGGAAGCGCGGCGCGACCAGGAGCCGCGCGCCCAGCCGGCCGAAGCTCATGGCGACGTTGGCGTGGCTCCAGCTCTCGACCAGCCGGCCGAGCAGCAGGATCAGCACGAAATCGTCGGGCTGCACGCCGACGAACTGGGCGAACACCGCCAGCACCAGGTTGACCAGCAGGTCGTCGAGGATGTGGTTGCGGTCGTCGGTCCAGACCGTCACGCGGCGCTGGCTGTGATGCAGGCTGTGCAGCGCCCACCACCAGGCGAAGCGGTGCTGGGCGCGGTGCACCCAATAGGCGGCGAAGTCGTACAGCACGAAGTAGACCAGGAACGAGGCGAAGGCGTTGTCGTGCAGGCCGGGGATCAAGCGCTCGAGCCGCGGTGGTGCTGCGCCCATCACGCGCACCAGATGCTCGATCTCCTGGGTGATCGGATAGGCGATGACGAACACCAGCAGCGGCACGATGCCGAGCTTGTTCAGCACCGTGTAGACGCGGTCGACGCCGACCAGCCTGTCCTCGCCCCGCTCGACGCCCCAGCGCCGCTCGAAGAAGCGCATGACGATGGCGATCGCCGCGATCTGCACCGCGCCCAGCATGACGAACTCGACGGCATTGAAGGCCGGCTCGACCCATTCCATGAGGTTGAGCGCGAACAGCAGCGGGCTGACGAGGGTCTCGAACAGCCAGGTCTGCGTGCCGACCCAGAGATCGATGAGTGGCCTCACCTTATCGTCGTCCCGACCGGAGCGCCGAAGGCGCGCAGTGGAGGGACCTTTTTTCAGCAATAGGCCGCATATGGTCGAGAGAAGGTCCCTCCACTGCGCCTCGCTGCGCTCGGCTCCAGTCGGGACGACGGATCGACTCGACCATTAGTCGTTCGAGGCTTCACGCAGCGGCGGCGTCACGGCGGGCGCCTTGAGGATGAACACCCCGTGCGGCGACTTGCCGACCGGAATGCTGCCGGTGACCTTCATCGTCGCCAGATCGACGATGGCGATGCGGCGCAGGAAGCGCTGCGTCACCCACAGCTCCTTGCCGTCAGGCGTGATGTCCATGCAGTCGGGCCCGCCCGGGATGCGCAGGCTCGACACCACCGTCATGTCCTGGGTGTCGATCAGCGATACCGTGCCTTCGAGCCGGTTGCTCAGGA
>VBAF01000421.1 GCA_005884705.1 Alphaproteobacteria bacterium | reverse complement strand
CGTGCCCTTGGGTGCCCAGAGCGACTGCCAGATCGAGATATAGAAGCCCGGCAGGCCGGCCTCGTCGACCGACGGCACGTCGGGCGCGGCCGTCAGCCGGTGCGCGGCGCAGGCCGCATAAGCCCTGATCTTTCCGGCGCGAACCTGTGGCAGGGAGTTCGTCGCCTGATCGATCATGAAGTCGATGTTGCCGGCCAGCAGATCCTGCATCGCCGGGGCGACGCCGCGGTAGGGTACGAACTGGAATTGGGTGCCCGTCGCTTCCTGGAAATAGAGACCGCCCAGGTGCTGCGGGCTGCCGACGCCGGCCGTTCCCTGCAGGCCCTTGCCCGGATTGGCCTTGAGCCAGCCGATCAACTCGCCAAGGTTGCCGGCCGGCACCGAATTCCTCGAGACGATCAGCGGCGTGCCATTGGCGAGCCAGGCGACCGGCGTGAAATCCGCGACCAAGTCGTAGGGCAGCTTGTAGATCGCGCCGTTGGCGACGTGCGTCCCCCAATGGCCGATGCTGAGCGTGTAGCCGTCCGGCGCGGCGCGCGCCACCTTGCCGACCCCGATCGTGCCCGCCGCGCCCGCCACGTTGTCGACGATCACGTGCTGGCCGAGTGCCGCCTGCAGGCCCTCGCCGACCACACGCGCAATAGTGTCGGTCGGCCCGCCGGCAGAGAACGGAACCACGATGGTAATTGGCCGGGTCGGCCAGGCCTCGGCGCGCGATGAGGGACTCGCTAGCGCAAGGCTGCCCGACAGGCCCATGAAACTGCGTCTGCGCATCGTCCCCTCCCCCTGCCGTCGGTTGCCGCAGACACTAGGCTTTCCCCGTCTACGCCGGAAGAGGAACCGCCCTCAGGCCAGGCCCCGCAAGATCAAATCGTTGAGCCGTCGCGCAAACGCGGCCGGGTCGCGCGGCACCTCGCCGTCGAGGATCTGCGCCTGGGCGAGCAGGAGCGCTGAGAGATCGGCGACGTCGCTCTCCTTCTTCTCCCCAATCGAGCGGGCGAGCGCCTTGACGATCTCGTGGCGCATGTTGAGCTCGAGCACCGGCTTGGCGCCGACGCCGCGTTCCTGGCGGGCGAGCAGCCGCTCGAGCTCGCGGTCGCGCCCGCCCGCCGCGGCGACGAGGCAGGCGGCGCTGTCGGTCAGCCGCTGCGAGGCGCGAACCTCGGAGACCTGGTCGCCGAGCTGCTCCTTCACCGCTGCCAGAACGTCCTTGTAGGCCTCCGCGGCGTCAGGTGTGGGTGCGTCCTTATCGAGCAACGGCACGAGCCCGAAATCGACATCGCCCTGGCTCAGCGACTTCAGCGGCTTGCCCTCGTGGTCCGACGGCATGATGGTCCAGAAGGCGTCGATCGGATCGGCGAGCAGCAGCACCTCGATGCCGCGCGCCTTGGCCGCCTCCAGCTTGGGATTGGCCTTGAGCCGCTCCAGGCTCTCGCCGACCAGGTAGTAGATCTCGGTCTGGTTGGGCTTGAGGTCGGCGACATACTGCTTGAGCGAGCGCGGCTCGTCCGACGCGCTGCTGGCGAAGCGGCAGAGGCTCAAAAGCTGCACGCGCCGCTCGTGATCCTCGTACAGGCCCTCCTTCAGCACCGGGCCGAACGCCTCCCAGACCTTCTTGTAGGTGTCGGCATCCTTGTCGGCCGTGCTCTCGAGCTCGCCCAGCACGCGGCCGGTGACCGCGGTGCGGATCTGCGTCACCTGCGGGTTGTTCTGCAGCATCTCGCGCGAGACGTTGAGCGGCAGGTCCTCGCTGTCGATCACGCCGCGCACGAAGCGCAGGTAGGGCGGCAGCAGCTCGGCGTCGTCGGTGATATAGACGCGCCGCACGTAGAGCTTGATGCGCCCCTTGCGCCCCGGGTCGGCCAGGTCGAACGGCCGCATTGTCGGCACGAACAGCATCACCGCATAGGACTGCCGGCCCTCGGCGCGATAGTGGAGCGTCAGCGCCGGCTCGTCGAACGCCATGGCGATCGACTTGTAGGCCTCCTTGTAATCCTCGGGCTTGAGCTCCGACCGGGAGCGCTGCCACGGCGCCGACGCGGCGTTGATCTGCCGGGCCTCGCCCTTGTCGTCGCTGAGCTCGATCGGGAACAGGATGTGGTCGGAATAGGTCCGCACGATGCGCTCGAGCTCGAAGCGCTCGGCGAATTTCTTCGCATCCTCCTTGAGATGGATTAGCACCTCGGTCCCGCGCGGCACACGTTTGGCCTGCTCCTCGTTGGCCGGCGCGAGCTCGAAGCCGGCGCCGCCGTCGGACCGCCAGACCCAGGTCTCGTCCGAGCCGGCGCGGCGGCTGGTCACTTCGACCCGGTCGGCGACCATGAAAACCGCATAGAAGCCGACGCCGAACTTGCCGATCAGGCCCATGCCGTCCTTGGCCTCGGCCAGGCTCTGCACGAACGCCTTGGTGCCCGAGCGGGCGATGGTGCCAAGATTGTCGACCAGCTCCTGTTGCGTCATGCCGATGCCGGTGTCGGTGACCGCCAGCGTCCCCGCCTTGGCATCGGGCACCAGGCGGATGACCAGCCGCTCGTCGCCGGCCAGCAGCTCGGGCCGGGAGATCGCCTCGTAGCGCAGCTTGTCGCAGGCGTCGGAGGCGTTTGAGATCAGCTCGCGCAGGAAGATATCGGTCTCGGAATAGACCGAGTGCACCATCAGGCTGAGCAGCTCGGCGACTTCGGCCTGGAAGGCGTGCGATTGGGTGGTTTTTTCTTCGGTCATGGCGGGCGACAATGTGGGGGCTCGGCCAGCGGCCATCAAGCGGGGACGGAACAATGCGAACGGGTGCCGACTATCGGAACAGCCTGCGCGACAGGCGGCGGGTCTTCATCCTGGGCGAGGGCCGGGTCGAGGACGTGACGACCCATCCCGCGACCCAGGCAATGGTCGAGGAATATGCCGCCTGGTACGACCGCCACGCCGACCCGGCCTGGAGGGAGACGCTGTTCGATGCGAAAGGCCCGCTCGACTATCGCGTGCCACGCACGTCCGAAGACCTGGTGCGGATGGGCAAGTGCTTCTCCGCCACCACCTTCCTCAGCGCTGGCAACATCACCCACACCCCCGCCTACGGCCACATGATCGCGCTCGGCGTCCTGCACGCGGTCGGCCTGCATGGCGCCCCAACGCCGAGGCCTATCGCGCCGAGATCGCGCGCACCGGCCGGTTCCTGACCTTTGCCGCTGGAGCCGCGCCGATCGGTTTCCGCCTGCGCGACAATCCGGCCGATCGAGTCGCGCTCAAAATCGTCGGCCGCTCCAAAGAAAGCGTCACGATCCGCGGCAAGATCGGCATGCACACCAGCCCGGCCTTCGCCGAGGACGTCTATATCGGCGCGGTCAACGGCGCCGTTCTCGACGGCCATCGCGCGACCTTCGTCGTGCCGGTCAATGGCCGTGGCGTCACGGTGATCTGCCGCCGCCGCGCCGCGCACGATCCCAACCCCTTCACCTCGCCGCTCAGCCGCCGTTTCGACGAGCTCGACGGCCAGATGTGGCTCGACGACGTCGTGGTGCCGTGGAACCGCGTCTT
>VBAF01000420.1 GCA_005884705.1 Alphaproteobacteria bacterium | reverse complement strand
GCGCCTCCTCAGGGCGAGGCGGGACTTGGGAGGGATCAATGAAAGTGAAGGACAAGGTCTGCGTCGTCACCGGCGCGGCGGGCGGCATCGGCGAGGCGATCGCGCGGCGCTATGCAAAGGAAGGCGCCAAGGGCGTCGTCGTTGCCGACATGGATGCCCAGCGGCTTGCGGCCGTGGCCAAGGACATCAAGGGCATTGCCGTCGCCTGCGACGTCGCCAAGGAAGCGGACGTCCGCCATCTGATTGCCGAGGCCGAACGCCATTACGGGCCGGTCGACGTGTTCTTCTCCAACGCCGGCATAGGCCGCGGCGGGCACGAGGACGCGACCGACAAGGACTGGGCCGATAGCTGGGCGATCCACGTCATGGCGCATGTCTACGCCGCCCGCGCGCTGGTGCCGGGCATGCTGCAGCGCAAGTCGGGCTATCTCTTGAACACCGCGAGCGCCGCCGGCCTGCTCGCCTCGATGGGCTCGGCTCCCTATGGCGTCACCAAGCACGCCGGGGTGGCGCTGGCCGAGCATCTCGCGATTCAGTACGGCGACAAGGGTATCGCGGTCTCGGTGCTCTGCCCGCAGGCGGTCGATACCAACATGCTGCGCATGGCCGGCGCCACCGCGGCCTCGGTCGACGGCGTGATCAACACCGACGCGGTGGCGCAGACCGTGATCGAGGCGATGGACGCCGAGACCTTCCTGATCCTGCCGCATCCGGAGGTGAAGGAGTACATGGCGCGCAAGCTCGACCGCGACCGCTGGCTGCGCGGCATGCGGCGGCTGCGCGACAAGACGGGGGAGGGGCAGCGCAAGCGCTCCTAGAGTCGGTTGTCCGCGTATATCCAGCACTTGTTTGCCGACGTCGGCCTGTGGACGGCGTTCGGCGTGACCCTGGTGGCCGGGCTGATGCGCGGCTTCGCAGGCTTCGGCTCGGCCATGCTGATGGCGCCGATCTTCGCCATCCTGTTCGGCTCGGCCGAGATGGTGGTGACAGTGGTGGCGATCGAGCTGATCGTCTCCTTACAGCTCTTTCCGCAGGTCCGCGCCCATGCCGACTGGAAGACGCTGACGCCGATGAGCATCGCCGCCTGCGCCGCCATGCCGCTCGGCGTGTGGGCGCTCGCCAGCGTCGACAAGGGCACCATCGTCACTGGCGTCTCGGCGATCATCGTGGCCTTCGTCGCGATGATGTGGTCGGGCTGGCGCTATCGCGGCCGCCGCTCGGCCGCGGCGTCGGCGGCGGTCGGCGCCGTGTCGGGCGCGATGATGGCGACGACCAGCGTCGGCGGGCCGCCGGTGCTGCTCTATTTGCTGTCGGGCAACGACTCGCCGGCGGTCAACCGCGCCAACATCGTGACCTACTATGCTGGCGACCGGGGTCGCCGGCTGGGACGCGCTGGCGCGGGCGGTGGTGCTGTTCCCGATGATGATCCTGGGCGCCTGGGCAGGCGGCCGGCTGTTCCATGGCCTTGCCAGCGAGCGGCTCTATCGCAACGTCGCGCTGGCCATCCTGTTCGCGACCGGGATGTTCGGGCTGTTGCGCAGCCTTGTCGTCGCATGATGCCGGGCCGGTTGCGCGGCGCTGGTCGCTAACCTAGGCTCTTGGCAACAGGGACGAGCGAAAGTCATCCGCGAGCAGGTCGAACAACGGACCGCGACGGGAGCGACGCAAAATGGGCGAGGCGGTACTCGAACTCGAGGATGTGACCGTGCGTTTCCGCTTGCGGCGGGGCGATCTCACGGCGGTGAACGGCGTGTCCTTCGCCATAGCGCGCGGTGAGACCTTCGGGCTGGTCGGCGAATCCGGCTCGGGCAAGTCGGTCACCGCGCGGGCGATCATGCGGCTGATCCCCCATCCGCCGGGCGAGATCCAGAGCGGCCGCATCCTGTTCGAGGGCGAGCACGTCCTGGCCAAGAGCGATGCCGAGATGCGCGCCCTGCGCGGCCGCCGCATCGCCATGGTGTTCCAGGAGCCGATGAGCGCCCTCAATCCAGTGTTCACGGTGCACGACCAGATCTCCGACGCGCTGCGCACCAACCTCAAGCTGTCGAAGGCGGAGGCGCGCGAGCGAGTCATCGAGCTGTTGTCGCAGGTCGGCATTCCGTCGCCGCACAAGCGGCTCGACAGCTATGTCCACGAGTTCTCTGGCGGCATGCGCCAGCGCGTCATGCTGGCGATGGCGCTGAGCTGCAGCCCGAGCCTGCTGATCGCCGACGAGCCGACGACTGCGCTCGACGTCACCATCCAGGCCACCATCCTCGAGCTGATCACCGGCATGATCGAGCGGCTGGGCATGTCGCTGCTGTTCATCACCCACAATCTCGGCGTCGTCGCCCATGCCTGCGACAAGATCGGCGTGATGTACGCCTCGCACCTGGTCGAGCTCGGCGACAAGCGCGAGATCTTCGCCAACCCGCAGCATCCCTATACGATCGGCCTGCTGAACTCGATCCCGCGGCTCGACGCGCAGTCCAAGTACCTCACGCCCATCCAAGGCTCGGTGTGCAACATGATGGAGCCGCCGACCGGCTGCAAATTCCATCCGCGCTGCGCGCACGCCATGGATCTCTGCCGCCGCGAGGTGCCGAAGTTCCGGGAGATCGCGCCCGGCCACATGGCGGCGTGCCATCTGCACGGACAGGGGTGACGTCACGATGGTGCGCGGTGCGACCGACGACATGCTGCTCGAGGTCAAGGGCCTCACCAAGCACTTCACGCTGCACGGTGACATCTTTTCCAGGCTGGCCGGCGAGAAGACGCAGACGCTGAAGGCGGTCGACGGCATCGACTTCCACATTCGCCGCGGGGAGACCCTCGGCCTGGTCGGCGAGAGCGGCTGCGGCAAGTCGACGACGGCGCGGCTGGTGACACGGCTGATCGAGCCGACCGGCGGCGCCGTGAGGCTGAAGGGCGAGGACCTGCTGGCCTTCTCGCCTGCGCGCATGAAGAACGCGCGCAAGGAGATCCAGCTCGTCTTCCAGGATCCCTACAGCTCGCTGAACCCGCGCAAGACCGTGATGCACATCCTCAGCCGGCCGATGGAGCTGCACGGGCTGGCGCGGTCGTGGGCGGAGAAGCGGGAGAAGGTGCTCGATCTGCTGCACCGCGTCGGGCTGAGCGTCGAGCACATCGACCGCTATCCGCACGAATTCTCCGGCGGGCAGCGGCAACGAATCGCGATCGCGCGCGCGCTGTCGGTCGACCCGGAGCTGGTGATCGGCGATGAGCCGGTGTCGGCGCTCGACGTGTCGATCCAGGCCCAGGTCCTCAACCTGTTCCGCGACCTGCAGGACCAGTTCGGCCTGACCTACCTCTTCATCGCCCACGACCTCAGCGTCATCCGCCACATCAGCGACCGGGTCGCGGTGATGTATGTCGGCAAGATCGTCGAGGCCGGGCCCGCCACGGCGATCTTCGAGGCGCCGCTCCATCCCTATACCAAGGCGCTGCTGGCGGCGGTTCCCGAGGCCGATCCCGCCAAGCCGCCGCCCAAGCTCACCCTGAAGGGCGAGGTGTCGACTCCGATCGACCCGCCGCCAGGCTGCCGCCTGTGCGGCCGCTGTCCGCGCGAGATCAAGGTTTGCGCCGAAGTCGAGCCGCCGCTGGTCGATCTCGGCGGCGGCCGTCAGGTCGCCTGCCACAATCTCTGACATTCCTCCTCATTCACATGGGGAGGATGGCGGCTAGCGCTCCGCCAGGCGTGGATCGAGGATGTCGCGCAGACCGTCGCCGAACAGGTTGAAGGCGAGCACGGTGTAGCAGATCGCCAACCCGGGGAAGGCGGCCATCAGCGGATGCGTCTCCATGTAGTCGCGCGCCGCGCTCAGGTCGGAGCCCCAGTCCGGGGTCGGCGGAGGCGTGCCGAGGCCGAGGAAGGAGAGCGCCGCGATGATCAGGATCACGAAGCCCAGCCGCACCGTCGCGGTGACGATCAGCGGCGACACGATATTGGGCAGGATCTGGCGGAGCGCGATGCTGAGCGAGCTGTCGCCGATGGCGCGCGACGCTTCGACATACTCCTTCTGTTTCTCGGCCAGCACCGAGCCGCGTGACAATCGAGCGACCTCGGGGAAGAAGGCAATGCCGAGCGCTGCGATCAGCACGAGGTCGACGTAGATGCCTTCGAGCTTCCAAGCCTGTGCCAGGGTGACGAACAGCAGATAGAGGAGCAGCCCGGGAAAGGCGAGGAAGCCGTCGACGATGCGCATGGCGATGGTGTCGGCCATGCCGCCGAAGTACCCCGACAGCACCCCGTAGGGGATGCCAATGGCGAGGCCCAGGCAGACTGCCAGTACGGCGATCGTCACCAGGCGCTGGCCACCCCACAGCAGGCGCGAGTAGATGTCGCGGCCCAGGCGGTCGGTGCCCAGCAGGTGCTTCTCGCTCGGCGGCTTCAGCCGCTCGCGGTAGCTCTGCTTGATCGGATCGTGCGTGGCGATCCACGGCGTGGCGATGCAGGCGCCGAACAGCAGGACGAGCATGACCGCGCCGATCGAGGCGGTGCGGCTCTTGCGCAGCTCGTGCCAGGCGTTCGACAGCACCGCGGCCAGGCGTTTCCGCCGCTGCGGGCTCGGGGGGA
>VBAF01000419.1 GCA_005884705.1 Alphaproteobacteria bacterium | reverse complement strand
GGCACTTTGCGGTCGGCGAAGAACTTGCGCGCCACCAGCGGCCGCTTGGTCAGCAGGATCCAGTCGAGGCTGGGCGTCGCCTCGATCAGGCACAGATAGTCCTCGCGCCATTCGGGCGAGACCTCCGCGTCGAACGGATCGGCGAGACTCGGGCCGAACACCTTGGCGCGCCTTCCGGCCGCCTCGGCCTTGCGGTTCCAGCGGAGCGGCTGCTGCCAGTTGGCGATCGAGGTCCGCCGCCGCGGCGCCCGCGGCTCGAAGCGCGCCCACTTGCGGCGGTGCGACATGGCGGCTGCGTAGCAGTTGTCGCAAGCCGGGCTCACCCGCGTGCAGCCGATCCACGGATTGAAGGTGTGGTCGACCCATTCGATTTTCGTCTGCTCGGCCATGGCTGGACGTTATCTCCCCGGCCCCAGGCACGGCAAAGCCGGCGATGGTGGGGCCATCGCCGGCTCCGTCGAGAGGTGCCGCTTCAGCTCGCCCGGGGAGATACAGCGACGAAGCGGGTTGATCCCTCCCGATAGACCTTCATGAGGACGGGTTTCTTGGCGTCCTTGGCGTCCTTGAGCTTGGCCGACGCATCCTTCGGGCCGTCGACCGGCTCGCGGCCGACCTGCTGGATGACGTCGCCGGCGCGCAACCCCTGCTCCTCGGCCGGGCTGCCCGACTCGACGGCGGCGATCAGCGCGCCCTTGACGTTGTCCTTGAGGCCGAGCTGCTGGCGCGCGTCGGGCGACAGCGGCGCCAGCGAGAAGCCGAACGCGCCCGGCGAGACCTTGCCGTCCTGGCCCTTGTTGCTGTCCTCGTCGGACGCCTTGGCCTGCTTGCCGGTCTTGGAATAGTCGCCGAGCTTGGCGCTCGCCGTCATCTCCTTGCCGTCGCGCAGGACGCCCAGCTTGACCGTGCTGCCGGGCGTGAAGCCGGCGATGGTCCGGGTCAGGTCGCGGATGGTCGGGATGTCCTTGCCGTCGACGCTCTTGATGATGTCGCCTTCCTTGACGCCGGCCTTGTGGGCGGCGCTGTCCGGTTCGACCTGCGCCACCAGGGCACCCGTGGTCGAGCCGAGCGACAGGCTGCTGGCGATCTCGTCCGTCACCGGCTGGATCTGGACGCCCAGCAATCCGCGCTCGACCCGCCCATGAGACTTGAGCTGGCTGACCACCGGCTCGGCGATGCTGGACGGGATGGCGAAGCCCAGCCCGATCGAGCCGCCGGTCGGCGAGAAGATCGCGGTGTTGATGCCGATGACCTTGCCGTCCATGTCGAACAGCGGGCCGCCGGAGTTGCCGCGGTTGATCGCGGCGTCGGTCTGGATGTAGTCGTCGAACGGGCCCGACTGGATGTCTCGGCCGCGCGCCGACACGATGCCGGTCGTCACGGTGCCGCCCAGGCCGAACGGGTTGCCGACCGCCATCACCGGCTGGCCGACCTTGACCTTGCTGCCGTCCTCGAACTCGACGTATGGCAGCGCCTTGTCGCTCTTGACCTTCAGCACGGCGAGGTCGGTCTTCTCGTCGCCACCGAGCAGCTTGGCCGGGAGCTTGCGGCCGTCCTGCAGCGTGACGGTGATCGAATCGGCCTTACCGGCGACGTGATAGTTGGTCACGATGATGCCGGACGGATCGACGATGAAGCCGGTGCCGACGGCCTGCGCCTTGGGATGCACGCGCTGCTGGCGCTGGCCCTGTTGGCCGAAGCGCTCGGCGAACTGGCGCATGAACTCCTCGAGCTGCTGCTGGGTGCCACGGTCGGAGCCACGATCGGACATCTGGGTCTCTTCGTCGTCCGAGGCGCCCGCCTTCATGGTCACCTGCACGTTCACGACCGCCGGCGTCACCTTGGCGGCGAGCTCCGAGAAGTCGTGCGGCATCGCCTCACCGGCGATGGCCGGCGGCGCGGTGAAGACGGGAACGATCAGCGCAGGCGCCGTCAGCGCTGTGGTCAGCGCCAGGGCGGCGAGGATCCGGGACTTGGTCTTGGTCATTGGAGTGAGCCTCCTGTTTGCTCGTGGGGGAATATGGGCGGTGGTCCATGGCGTCCCCATGGCCGCAAGATTGAATGTTTGTATAGTTGGCCCCGTGAAAATCCTTTTGGTTGAAGACGACAGACAGACGGCCGATTACATCGCCAAGGGCCTGCGCGAGCACGGCCACGTGGTCGACAAGACCGACAACGGCCGGGACGGCCTCTATATGGCCACCGGCGAGCCCTATGACG
>VBAF01000418.1:3969-8505 GCA_005884705.1 Alphaproteobacteria bacterium | reverse complement strand
CAGGCGCCGGCCAGCGCGCCGGCCGCCGGGCCGCTTTCGAGAAGCTGGACGGGCACGCGCTTGGCCTCGCTGACGTGGGTGAGACCGCCGTTCGACAGCATGAGGAACAGGCCGCCGGGAATGCCCTCGGCCCGCAGCGCCTGTTCCAGCCGCTCGAGATAGATCTCGGCGAGCGGCCGGATGTAGGCGTTGGCCACCGTCGTCGAGGCCCGCAGGTACTCACGGATTTCCGGCGCGACGTCGGACGACAGCGAGATCGAGAGATTCTGGTAGCGCTCGGCGATCGCCGCGCCGATCGCGCGCTCGTGCGCGGCATTGGCGTAGCTGTGCAGAAAGCAGATGGCGAGGCTTTCGACGCCCTGCTCGACCAGCTCGGCGACCTCTTTCAGCGCGCCGTCCAGCTCAAGCGGCTTCTCGACCGCGCCGTCGGCGGCCAGCCGCTCCATCGCCTCGCGCCGCCACAGCCGCGGTACCAAGGGCTTGGGCATCTCGATGAACAGGTCATAGAGCTCGTACTTGCGCTCGCGGCCGATCTCCAGCACGTCGCGGAAGCCCGCGGTGGTGAGCAGCCCGGTCTTGGCGCCCTTGCGCTCGATCAGCGCGTTGGTGAACAGCGTCGTGGCATGCACCACGCGGCCGACCTGCTCGGGCTTGGCCCCGGCCTTGGCCCAGCACGCGGCGCGTGCCTTCGAGCGCACCGCGCGCCGGATCGTCCGGTGTGGTGCTCTCCTTCCAGATGATGGCGCGGCCGTCGCGCGGATCGTGGATGACGAGGTCGGTGAAGGTGCCCCCGATATCAATGCCGAGGGACAACGGCGCTGCTGCTGTACTCATTCCGCTTTGATATTGCCCGCTTTGACCACGCGCGCCCAGCGCTCGCGATCCTTCATGATCTGCGCCTTGAACTGGGGCCCGTCCTGCGGAACGGCGACGAGGCCGCGCGAATCGAGCACGGGCTTGCTGGCCGGATCGTTGATCGCGTCGAGGAAGAGCTTGGTGAGGCTGGCCGCGATGTCGGCCGGCAGGCCGGCCGGTCCGACGAGGCCGAACCAGTTGTTGATCTCGAGCGTCGGGATGTCTTTGGTCATCAGCGGCAGGTCCGGCACCATCGGATTGGGCCGCGACGAGGCGAGCCCGAGCGCCCGCACCTGGCCGCTGTTGATCTGGCCCACGATCTCCGAGACGTTGGCGAAGAAGATGTCGATCTGCCCGGCCGCCAGATCCTGGATCGCCGGCGCGCCGCCGCGGTACGGCACGTGCAGCAGCTTGAGCCCGCCCGCTTCGGCCGCGAACAATTCCGCGCCGAGCTGGTTGGTCGAGCCGGCGCCGGTCGAGCCGTAGCTCACCTTGCCGGGATTGGCCTTGGCGTATTCGACCAGCTCGGGAATCGTCTTGTAGGGCGCGTTGGGGCGCACGATCAGCGCCATCGGGATTTGTGTGCCGGGCACCACGGGTCCGACGGAAAGCGAGCCCATGATGCCGATGCCGACCGTGTAGCCGTCGGGCAGAGCGTTGGCGACCGACTTGAGCGCGATATAGCCCAGCGCGCCGGTCTTGCTGTCGACCACGACGATATGGCCGGCACGCTTCTGGATCGCCTCGGCCGCAATGCGGGCGGCGATGTCGGCGGTGCCGCCCGGCGCGAAGCCGACGATGATGTGGATCGGCTGCTTGGGCACCCAGTCGGCGCGCGCCGCAGAAGCGGCCAAGACCATCGGTGCGGCAAGCAGGCTACGACGCAACATGAACATTCCCCATCCTCCCGGTAGCAAACGTCGAGCAAGGTCCGTGCCCGGTCAAGAAGACTCAATACGTAGTGAGGGATTCAATCTATTCTGCTGTACTCCGACGAACCGCCAGAGAACTCTTGCTGTGCCGCTCACACTCGATATCAGCAAATCGCAACTGGTCCGATATCTCCTGGACCATGGAGAGGTAACCTTGAGCGCGCGTGCTTTCGCGCTGTCTAAGGCCGATCACGAGCGGATTTGCGAGGCTGCCTTCCAATACTACCTTTGCGGCCTCCCCGACGCGAAAGCGGGGTGCCGCGCTGCGATCGAGATCATGGAGGGCACATCGCGCAATCCGCGGAAAGGAGCCCCCTGGGCGGTCGCTCAGGAGAACGAGCGAATTCGAATGGAAGCGGAGATGCGGGCGCACGCGGCCAGATATGCCGGCGGGCGCCCCCTCAGCAAACGGGAGGTCATGGATGGCATGGGCGAAGCTTTGAAACCCCTCCTTCCCGGCTTTCGCTACTACAGGTCCCGCTTTCAGTTTCGGCGACCGCATGCGAACGGCACCTCGTATGTCGACATGAAACCGGGCGCCGTTCGCCTCGAATTCGGCGTGCAGCAGCGACAGGTCGAGCAAGCGCGGGCGGACCTGTTCGACGCCACGTGGCAGCCATCGAAATTCTCGCCCGAAACGATCTTCACCGGCAGCACATCCATGCGGCCCGACAGCCCGAGTTGGTCATACCGCGGCGAGGTGCTGTGGCCGATATCGGGATCCTACGGCCTTGAGCGTGCATCAACGGAAGCCGCATCGTTCGTTAACGAAATCGTTGTGCCTTATTTACAGGTTCATGAAGAGCCGGCCGCTATTCGAGAGACGATCCTGCACGATCCTCGGCGCGGACACACATCCGGATTCTGGTCCGACCACACAACGGTCTTCGCCATCGACAATCTTCTTGGACAACGGGGCTGGCTGGACGAGGACCTCGAACACTATCGCCATTACTACAAGGGTCCGCCCGCCAGCAAAGAACTTGAACGCCACTACAAGATGGCAAAGAAGAATTGGGGCACGACCTCATCTTCAATGACCTGAATAATGCCGCTCGCCATGCCCGCTGCCGATGTCTGGATCCTGCTCGCTGAATGGGCCGAGCAGACGCCCGACGCATCGGCTCTCCTGCACGGCGAAAGGACGATCTCCTTCGCCGACCTTTACGAGCAGTCGCTGCGCGCAGCACAAGGCCTCGCCGATCTCGGCGTCGGACCGGGCGACCGCGTGGCGCTGTGGCTGCCCAACATCCCCGCCTATCCGATCCTCTATTTCGCCTGCGCGCGGCTGGGCGCCATCGCCGTCGCGGTCAACACGCGCTATCGCGCGGTGGAAGTCGCCGACATCGTCGGCCGCTCGGGCGCCAAGCTGCTGGCCTGCGCGCCGGGCTTCCGGCGCATCGACTTCCTGTCGATCGTGGCCGAGGTCGCGCCGGCGGCGCTCGACCGGCTGGCCGCGATCGTGGTGGTCGGCGAGGAGCCGGCGACCCTGCCGCCCGCCATCGAACGCCTGCGACGGGTGCCGTTCGACCGGCTGCTGTCGCGCCCCCGGATCGGCACCAACCATGCCGCGGCCCAGGCACCGTGCAACATCTTCACCACGTCCGGCACGACCAGCTCACCGAAATTCGTGCTGCATCGCCAGGGCGCGATCGCCGCCCACGCGCAGCAAGTCGCGCGCGCCCTCGCCTTCGACGCGCCCGAGACGCTCACGCTCTCGATCCTGCCGCTGTGCGGCGTGTTCGGCTTCAACCAGACGCTCACCACGCTGGCGGCCGGCAAGCCCTGCGTGCTGGTCGAGTCCTACGAGATCGAGGAAATCGCCCGCCTGATCGCGCAGCACCGGCCGAGCACCCTGCTGGGCAGCGACGACATGATCGCCCGCCTGCTCGAGCTGGTGCCGGGCGAGCGGCCGTTCCCGTCGGTGAAGTGGATGGGCTATGCCGGCTTCAATGCGGCGCTCGAGAACATTGCCGAGGTCGCCGAAACGCGCGGCCTGATCCTGCGCGGCCCCTACGGCATGAGCGAGGTGCAGGCGCTCTACGCCATCCAGCCGATCGACACGCCGGTGGCGCAGCGCAAGAAAGGCGGCGGCATCGTGAGCTCGCCGTTCGCGCATGTCCGCGTGCGCGATCCCGAGACCGGCTCGCTGCTCGGCACGGGCCAGCCCGGCGTGCTGGAATGCGCCGGGCCGTCGGTGATGGTCGGCTACTGGGGCAACGAGAAGGCGACCGCCGAGGCCTTCACGGCGGACGGCTATGTCCGCACCGGCGACCTGGCACAGCTCGAGGCCGACGGCAGCTTCACCTTCCTGAGCCGCATGGGCGACGTGCTGCGGCTGTCGGGCTTCCTGGTCAATCCGCTGGAGATCGAGACGCATATCCAGAAGCTGCTGGCGATCGCAGGCTGCCAGACCATCGCCGTGCCGCGGCCGGACGGCGTGCGTGCCGTCTCCTTCGTCATGCTGAAGCCCGGCGCCGCGCTCGACGAGGCCGAAGTGATCGCCCACTGCCGGCGCGGCCTCGCCAACTACAAGGTGCCGCTGCGCGTCTTCGCGATCGACGACTTCCCCAAGACGCCCTCGCCCAACGGCCTCAAGATCCAGCGCACCAAGCTCCGCGAGATGGCGGAGACGCTCATGGGCTCATGATCTTCCGGACCGTAGCCGCGCTGCGGTTGGGCCGACCCCGGGGTTTGGGTTGACCCGTCTTCTCCTCTATCCTCTTGGAAAGTGACGCGTCGTCATCGG
>VBAF01000418.1:0-3924 GCA_005884705.1 Alphaproteobacteria bacterium | reverse complement strand
CGACGCCTTCAAGCAGCAGCTTCCCGACCTGCCGATCCGCTTCTGGCCCGAGGCGGGCGACGTGAAGGACATCGAATACCTCGCGTTCATGCATCCGGATTTCGACAAGCTCCCCGCCTTTCCCAACCTGAAGGCCATGTTCAGCCGTTCGGCCGGCGTGGAGAGCTTCGTCCAGCATCCGAAGCTGCCGAAGGTCCCACTCGGCAAGGTGGAGCCATCGGGCGGCGATCCGATGATGACGGAGTACACCGTCATGCACGTGCTGCGCCTGCATCGCGACATGCCCGGCTACCAGGCGGCCCAGGCGAAGAAGGAGTGGCGCAGGGTCCCGATCGTGCGGCCCGAGCAGAGGCGCGTCGGCTTCCTGGGCTTCGGCATGATGGCCAAGTGAAGTCGCTCGGCTTCAAGGTGTCGGCGTGGGTGCGCTCACCGCGGCAGGCCGCAGAGGTGCCGATTTTCCATGGCCGCGAGCAGCTCGAGGCGTTTCTCAATCAGACCGACATCGCCGTCTGCCTGCTGCCGCTGACGCCGGAAACCGAGGGCATCTTCTGCAGCCGCACGTTCGCGATGATGCCGAAGGGAGCCATGCTGGTGAACATCGGGCGCGGCCGGCACGTCGTGGAGAAAGACCTGATCGCCGCCCTCGATTCGGGGCGGCTCTCCTACGCCGCGTTGGACGCGCTGTGGCCCGAACCGCTGCCGCAGGAGAGCCCACTGTGGCTTCACCCCAAGGTCACGATCATGCCGCACGTGGCGCGGCGGCCGACCGTCGGCCAGCTGGTCGCCGAGGTCGCCGCGAACATCCACAGCCTGAAGACGGGAGGACGGCTCCTGCAGGAAATCGACGTCTCGCTGGGCTACTGATCGTGCCGGCGTATCGCAGCTTCCTGTTCGCGCCCGGCAACCATGCGCGAAAGGTCGCGAAGGTCTTCGACTGCGGCGCCGACCATGTGATCCTCGACCTCGAGGACGCCGTCGCCAAAGCCGAGAAGGTCGCCACCCGCGCGCTCGTCGTCGAGGCGCTGCAGCGGCCGCGCCAGGGTAGGGGCAAGAGCGGCGCCTACATCCGGGTCAACGCCTTCAATACCGAGTTCTGTTATGGCGACGCGGTGGCGGTGGTCGGTCCCGGCCTCGACGGCATCATCCTGCCGATGGTCGAGAGCCGCGAGCAGATCGTCGCGTTCGACTGGCTGGTCGGTGCGCTCGAGCGCGAGCGCGGCCTGCCGCTGGGTGGCATCGACATCATCCCGATCATCGAGACAGCAAAGGGTATCGCCAATGCGCGGACCATCGCTGCCTCCGGCACGCGGATGAAGCGCATGGCCTTCGGCGCCGGTGATTACACCCTCGACACGAACATGGAGTGGACGCTCGCCGAAAGCGAGCTGGAGCATGCGCGAGCCGAGATGGTCGTGGCCTCCCGCGCCGCCGGCCTCGAGGCGCCGATCGACACCGTATGGGTGCACATCAAGGACCTCGACGGTCTCACGAACTCGGCAAAGCGGGCAAAGCAGCTCGGCTTCCAGGGCAAGATGTGCATTTACCCGCCACAGGTCGAGCGGGTGAACGCTGCGTTCACCCCAACCGAGCAGGAGATCGACTTCGCGAGAAAGGTCGTCGCTGCCTTCGAGAAGGCGGAGCGCGAGGGCTCCTCGTCGATCCAGCTCGACGGCTTCTTTATCGACTATCCGATCGTCTACAAGGCGCAACGCACGCTCGACATGGTCCGCGCCACCGAAGAGGCAAGGTAATCATTGGCCCTTGAAGGCCGGGGGACGCTTCTCGGCGAATGCCCGGCGCGCTTCCTTGGCATCTTCGGACCCGTTCAGGATTCCGCCGGCATTCGAGGTCAGGACCATGGTGGTCTCCAGAGTGCTGTCGAGAGCCGCGCGCATGATGCGCTTGCCGACCCACTGCACGAGCGGCGGAACGGCGATGATGCGGTGGCACAGGGCCCGCGTGGTCTCCTCCAGCTTGTCCGACGGGACGAGGTGATTGAGCAGGCCCCAGCTGTGGGCGCGGTCGGCGTCGAGTTCGCCGGTATAGGCGAATTCGAGCGCACGGCCGAGGCCGACCATCTTCGGCAGATAGTATGAGCCGCCATTCTCGATGATCTGGCCGGCATTATGGTAGCCGATGAAGCGCGTCTTCTCGCAGCCGATGCGGATGTCGCAGTGCAGCGCCATGTCCATGCCCGATCCGACCGCGGGCCCGTTGATCATGGCGATGGTCGGCTTGCGGATCAGCGAGATGTCGCGGTGGAGCTTGGTGAAGCCGTGATAGAAATGCTGCCGCGCGGCGTCAGGCCCTTCGTGCGAGCCGCGGGCACCGGGGAAGTCCTCACCGGTCACGTCTGCGGGCATTTTCGAACGCAGATCGGCACCGGCACAAAAGACGCGGCCGACGCCGGTGAGCACGATCGCGCGGATCTTCGGATCATCATCACCGGCGCGCATGTACTCGCCGACCTTGGCGACCGTTCCGTTTTCCTCGGCGGTGCCGACGAGCGCGTTGAGGCGGTCCGGACGGTTGAACTTGATCCAGAGGATGCCGTTCTCCTCGGGTTCGTATGACAGGTAGTCGACGAGCTTCGGTGCCATGCGTGTGTTTCCTCTTCTCAGATCACGCCTTCGCCTTCCAGGCTGCGCAAGTCTGCGGCGCTCATGCCCAGCAGCCTGCCGTAGACCTCGGCGTTGTGCTGGCCCAGGCCTGGGCCGAGCGTGTCGATACCGCCCGGCGTGTCCGTGAGGCGAGGCACCACGTTCGGAACGGCGAGATCGCCGGCGCGCGGGTCGCTCACGCGGGCGATGTTGCCGCGCGCCGCGTAGTGCGGGTCGCGGAAGAGCTCGTCGACCGATGCCACGATGCCGCACGGCACTTCCGCAGTGTCGCAAAGGCGGACGGCCTCCTGTTGCGTGTGCTTCTTCGCCCAGTCGGAGACGAGGCCGTCGACCGCGGCGCGCTGCTTCTCACGCTTGGCAATGGTGCCGTAGATGCCGTCGCCGGCCACCTCGGGCCAGCCCGCCAGCTCGGCCATGCGGGCGAAGATCTTGTCGTTGGTGCAGGCAATGGCGATCCATCGCCCATCGCCGGTCTGGTAATGGCTGTGCGGACAGACGTTGGGAGCCGCCGCACCCATGCGCTGGCGGATGAATCCGACCTTGTCGTAGGCCGGCGCCATCTCGTCGAGGATGCGGAAGATCGGCTCGTATAGCCCGATGTCGATCTGTTGGCCTCGGCCGGTCGTGTCGCGCGCGCGCAGCGCCATCATCACCCCGAGCGCGCCGTAAAGCCCGGACATGTAATCTGCGAGCGTCGCCGAGCCCGGTGTTACAGGCGGCCCGTCCGGCTCGCCGGCCAGGAAGGAGATGCCGCCGAAGGCGTTGCCGATCCGCCCGAATCCGGGCTTGTGGCTGTACGGACCGGTCTGGCCGTAGCCCGAGACGCGCAGCATCACGAGGCGCGGGTTGACACTGCTCAACACGTCCCAACCGAGGCCCCAGCCTTCCAGCGTGCCCGGCTGGAAGTTCTCGGTCAGCGCGTCAGCCTTCGCGACGAGTTGCTGGAGAATTGCCGCCCCCTTGGGCGACTTGAGGTTCAGCGTCACCGAGCTGACCGTGCCGAGCCTTCGGCACGGGTCGCCGACCTTGGGCTGCTCGACCTTGATTACCTCCGCGCCGAACTCCGCCATGATGGTCGCGCAATATGGTGCCGCGATGTAGGTCGCTATGTCGATCACACGTAGCCCGGCGAGCGGGCGGTTGTTGGGAGCGGTGTCGGACACGATGCTGTTCCTCATCTACTTCGCGAGCTTGGAGGAATCAGCGTGCAAGGCCGTTCCTCATATTCGAAAGGCTATGAAAACTGCTTGCTGGCGATCGCCGCTCCCTGCGCCAGGGTTTCCAGCTTGGCCCAGGCGATGTC
>VBAF01000276.1:1472-12942 GCA_005884705.1 Alphaproteobacteria bacterium | reverse complement strand
TTCGAGCTCGTACTTGCCGTTCTTGAAGAACTCGGTCGAGGCCGGGTCGAGCGCCAGCATCACGTCCTCGCCCGGCCGGTAGCCCGCCTTCTCGATCGACTTCATGATGAAGCCGAGCGCCTCGTCGGCGGTGGCGAGGTTGGGCGCGAAGCCACCCTCGTCGCCGACATTGGTATTGTGGCCGGCGTCCTTGAGCTGGCTGCGCAGCACGTGGAACACCTCAGAACCCATGCGCAGCGCCTCGGCGAAGCGCTCGGCCTTGACCGGCATGATCATGAATTCCTGGATGTCGATCGGATTGTCGGCGTGGGCGCCGCCGTTGATGATGTTCATCATCGGCACCGGCAGCAGCGAAGCCTGGCTGCCGCCGACATAGCGGTAGAGCGGCAAGCCGCATTCGAGCGCCGATGCCTTCGCCACTGCGAGCGAAACGCCGAGGATAGCATTGGCGCCGAGGCGAGCCTTGTTCGGCGTGCCGTCCAGTTCGATCAGCGCGCGATCAAGCTTGATCTGGTCGGTCGACTCGAGGCCCGACAGCAGGTCCATGATCTCGCCGTTCACCGCGCCGACCGCCTTCAGCACGCCTTTGCCGCCGTAGCGCTTCTTGTCGCCGTCGCGCAGCTCGACCGCCTCGTGCGCGCCGGTCGAGGCGCCGGACGGCACCGCGGCGCGGCCCATCGCGCCGCTCTCCAGCTCGACCTCGACCTCGACCGTGGGATTGCCGCGGCTATCGAGGATTTCGCGGGCGCGGATTTCGACAATGGCGCTCATGGGGCTCTCCGTTCAGGGCGCCGCCTGTCTAGCCGCTGTGCCGTCGATTTTCTACCGCACTAATCAGCGCCAGGCGCTCTTCAGGACCTGGTCGGTCTTCCACTTCTCGACGCCCGCCACGTCGTCGCACGAAAAGGCTTGCGGGTTCTTGCGCGGCGCTCCCTCGATCCAGGCGAACACCAGGCATTGCGGCACGCTCTGCACGCCCTGCTTGGTCTCGAACCTCACTTCCGCCGTGGCCGCGGCGCCCGCCTTGGCATCGCCGTAGTCCTCGACTGCGGGCGTGATCTGGCCGACGGCCCGCCCGGCGGCCTTGGTGTCGGCGTACCATTTGGCGAAGCCGGCGAACTGCTCGCCGGCCACGCCCTTGCCGTCGGCCGCCACGTAGGCCTTGAGATCCTTGACCAGGGCCTCGGTCGCGGCGTTGGCCTTGGGCTCGGCGGCCTTGCGCCGCTCCGCCAGCCTGGCCTGCAGGGATTTGAGAAGGTCAGCGTTCGATGGCGGCGCGGCCGGCGGTGCCGCGGCCTGGGCCGAGGGATCGAGCCGCTTGATCGGCGCCTTGGCGGCCTCGTTGTTGAGCGTCACCGCCTCGGTCGGCGTCAGCTTGCCGACGGCGGCGTAGCCGTGGCCTTTCTGCCAGTCGCTGATCGCCTTCATGGTGGCTTCGGACTGCAGGTTGCCGTCGGTCGGGCCGTTGTACTTGTCGAGCGTGCGCAGCGAATCCTGGAGCTTGCGCCGGTCGGCCTCGGAACTCTGCAGCACCGTCGTGTAGTCCGGGCCGCGCGGCGCGGCCGGTGCCGAGCTCGCCACCGGCGCAGGCGCGTGTGGCGCACCCTGCGGCAGCGGCGTCGGCACGCCGCCGCTCCACGAGCAGGAACTCGGGTTCTGGAAGCAGCGTTCGACCTCGGCCGCGCTCTGGGCGAAGGCGACGGCCGGCGTCAGGACGACCAGGCCGAGCAACAGGCGGCGCATGTCAGAGACCGCCATACATGGTCATTGCCAGTTGCGACGGCAGGCCGATCACGATGACGACGGGCTGGCCGCGCCCGGTCTGGCCGCGGGCGAGAATATGGTCGTTCGGGCTGCCGGTGTGACTCTCGTAGGTGCCGCTGCCAGCGAACTTGCCGCTAAAGCAATTGAGCGAGAAGCGGCCTGAGCGCGGGCCGTCATTGGTGAAGGTGCCCTCGCACACCGGCTCGGAGCGCGGATTGTCGACCGAGAAGGTCACCGAGCGGTCGCGGCCGACAAGCGCGCCATAGCGGGCGGTGCCGTTCAGCCGGGCGACGTTGCCGCGGTCGTCGGGATAGAAGATCGAGGCCGGACTGTAGGCCTGGTCCGGCAGCATCTCGCGCGGCACGACGTAGGCGCCGTCGCTGATGATCACCTGGCACTGGCAGTTGACGGCGTAGTTCTCGCCCAGCGGCCCGAGCTGGTTGAGCTTGGCGTTGCAGTTCGACAGCGCCATCTGCTGGACCTCGCGCTCGCTCATCTGGTTGCGCGTGTAGGTATCGGCGTAGAGGAAGGAGCATTGCTTGGGCATCGGCACCGCCACCGACTTGTGGCTCGCCGCCATCGTCTCGGTGTTCTCCCAGAAGCGCTGGGCCATTTCGGGGAAGCGCAGGAAGATCGGATCGCGGCGTTCGGCGCGGCCATAGGACGACTGCGCCGCGGTCTGCGCCCAGGCGCCCGCCGTCAGGACTACCAAGCCCAGGGCGGCGAGAAGGAATTTTCGGCTCATATCGACAATCCAGCCGAAGAACTTGGCTTAAATACGACCCCGAATGGGCCCCTTCCGTCAAACCAGCTGGTCAAACCAGGCGACTTTGCGCCTTGGCCGCCCCGATGAACGAGCTGAACAGCGGGTGGGGCGCGAACGGCCGGGATTTCAGCTCGGGATGGTACTGGACGCCGATGAACCAGGGATGGTCGGGAATCTCGACGATTTCGGGCAGGATGCCATCCGGCGACATGCCCGAAAAGCGCAAGCCGACCTGCTCCAGCCGGTCCTTATAGTTGACGTTGACCTCGTAGCGGTGGCGGTGGCGCTCGCTGATCACGTCCTGGCCGTAGATGTCGTGGACCTTGGTGCCGCGCCGCAGATGGGCCGGATAGGCGCCGAGCCGCATGGTGCCGCCGAGGTCGCCATTGGCCGCCCGCTTCTCGACCTGGTTGCCCTTGATCCATTCGGTCATCAGGCCGACCACGGCATGATCGGTCGGGCCGAACTCGCTCGACGAGGCATCCTCGATGCCGAGCAGGTTGCGCGCCGCTTCGATCACCGCCATCTGGATGCCGAAGCAGATGCCGAAAAACGGCACGTTGCGCTCGCGGGCGAACTTCACCGCGTGGATCTTGCCCTCGGTGCCGCGCTCGCCGAAGCCGCCCGGCACCAGGATGCCGTGCACGTTCTCGAGGCGGGCGACGGCGTCGTCGCGCTCGAAGATCTCGGAGTCCATCCACTCCAGCCCGACCTTGACGTTGCTGCCGAAGCCGCCATGGGTCAGCGCCTCGCTGAGCGACTTGTAGGCGTCGAGCAGCACGGTGTACTTGCCGACCACGGCGATGGTCACCTTGCCCTCGGGCTCGCGCACGCAACGCACTACGCCGCGCCAGCGCTCGAGGTTGGGCTCCTTGTCGGCCTCGAGGCCGAAGTACCTGCAGACCTCGCGGTCGAAGCCCTGCTCGTGATAGGCGATCGGCACCTGATAGATGGTGTCGACGTCGCGCGCCTCGATCACCCGCTCGGGCCGGACGTTGCAGAACAGCGCGATCTTGCGCCGCTCGTTGGCTGGAATCTCCTTGTCGCCCGAGCGGCAGACCAGCAGGTCGGGCTGGATTCCGACGCTCAGCAGCTCCTTCACCGAATGCTGGGTCGGCTTGGTCTTGAGCTCGCCCGCCGTCGGCACCCACGGCAGGAGGGTGAGATGGACGTACATCACCCGCTCGCGGCCGAGCTCGTTGCCGACCTGGCGGATCGCCTCGAGGAACGGCGTGCTCTCGATGTCGCCGACCGTGCCGCCGACCTCGATCAGGACGAAGTCCTCCTTCTCGGTATCGCTGAGGACGAATTCCTTGATCGCGTCGGTGACGTGCGGGATCACCTGCACGGTGGCGCCGAGATATTCGCCGCGCCGCTCGCGGGCGATCACGCTGGAATAGATGCGGCCGGTGGTGATGTTGTCGCGCTGCCGGGCGTCGACGCCGGTGAAGCGCTCGTAATGGCCCAGATCGAGGTCGGTCTCCGCGCCGTCGTCGGTGACGAAGACCTCGCCATGCTGGTACGGGCTCATCGTGCCCGGATCGACGTTGAGGTACGGATCGAGCTTGCGCAGGCGCACGCGATAGCCGCGCGCCTGCAGCAGCGCACCCAGCGCCGCCGATGAAAGACCCTTGCCTAGCGAGGAAACCACGCCGCCCGTTATGAAGATAAAGCGCGTCATGGAATTACAGCCTACTAAATCTGGCTGGGCGCGGCCATGGGGATATCCTCCCGCCGGAGGAGCCTCGGCGGTGGGAACGGTCCGTCATCGGCCGTTGTTCCTAGCGGGTCGGCGCTGAGGGCGCCCCGGGCGCCGCAGGAGCCGGAGCGGTCGCGCCGCCGGCCGGAGCCGGCGCCGTGGGCGCCGCCGGCGCATTGTCCATGATCGAGCGCGCCGCGCGCCCACCCGGCTCGCCGACGCTCCAGGCCATCAGCAGGCTCAGGAAGAAGAAGAGGCTGGCGAAGATCGCCGTCATGCGCGACAGCACGTTGGCCTGGCCGCGCACCGAGAACAGTGCGTCGGTCCGGCTGCCCATGCCGAGACCGCCGCCCTCGCTGCGCTGAAGCAGGATGACGACGATCATGGCGGCGGTCACGCCGACATGGATGATCAGCAGCACCAGCCGCCAATCGTGGAAGAAGGCTTTCACGCTGTCCATTTCGCGGGCGCTTCTAGCCTCTTTAGGCTGCCTTGGCGATAGCCAAAAACTCCTCGGCCTTGAGGCTCGCGCCGCCGACCAGCGCGCCGTCGACGTCGCCAGCCGCCAGCAATTCCGCAGCGTTGCTGCCCTTCACCGAGCCGCCGTAGAGCAGCCGCACGGCGGGGGCGTCGGCCACCAACCCGCCCAGCACCTTGCGAATATGCGCGTGCGCTGCGGCCACCTCGGGTGTGGTCGGCGTCTTGCCGGTGCCGATCGCCCACACCGGCTCGTAGGCGACCACGAGCTTGGCCGCCGTCGCGCCGGCCGGCACGCTTCCCTTGAGCTGGGTCTCGAGCACGCCGAGCGTCCTCCCCGCCTCGCGCTCCGCCAGGGTCTCGCCGATGCAAACGATCGGCATCAGCCCCGCCCGCCATGCCGCCTCCGCCTTGGCGCGCACCATCGCGTCGGTCTCGCCATGGTCGGTGCGACGCTCGGAATGGCCGACGATGACATGGCTCGCGCCGGCGTCGCGCAGCATCTCGGCCGAGACGTCGCCGGTATGGGCGCCGCTCGGCTTGGCGTGGCAATCCTCGCCGCCGACCAGCACGCCGCTACCCCTCACCGCTTCGGCGACCGCCATGATCAGGGTCGCCGGCGGACAGATCAGCACCTCGCGATCCGTCCAGCCGGCCTGCTTCACGCCATCCGCGACACCCTTCGCGAGCGCAAGGCCGTCGGCCTTCGAACCGTTCATCTTCCAGTTGCCGGCGATCAGCGGACGGGGGGTGCGGGCCATGACTTCCTCTTAATGTGCAGCCCGCGTGTCTAGAGCGGTTTCCAGCCGGATGGAAGCGCCTGCGCTTTCACCCAGCCGGAAACGCGCGCACTGGCGATGCTGGTCTCACAGGGCGCATCTTGTCCGGCTGATCAGCCGGACGAGATGCGCTGCAAGTGTCCGGACACGTTGCCTGCAAAGGGGGCCGGTGGTAGGCATGCGCCCCGTCCGCCCGCCCCTTTCGCCGCGAAGCTATCCCCGTGAGCAAATTCAGAAAATACGCCGGCTACGTCATCATGTTCGTGCTGATGAGCATGCTGATCATCAGCTTCGGGCTGTGGGGCATCGGCGACATGCTGCGCCTGGGTGGCAGCAGCCGCGAAGTGGCGCATGTCGGCGGCACTCATGTCCCCGTCTATGGCTGGGTCGGCGGCACGTCGGTCTCGATCGACGAGGTGCGCGACCGCTTCAATCGCCAGCTCGAGCAGATCCAGCAGCAAACCGGCCAGCGGCCCGAGCCGGAACAGGCGCTGCGCTTCGGCCTTCATTTGCGCGCGCTCGAGGACGTGCTGCAGCGCGCGATCATCGATTACGCCGCGCAGCAGTACGGCCTGACCGTCGGCGTCAACGAGGTGCAGGCGGTGATCGCCCGCAACCCGGCCTTCGCCGGCCCGACCGGCTCCTTCGACGCCAACAAGTATCGCGGCCTGCTGCAGCAGGCGCGCATCTCCGAGGCGTCCTATGTCGCCGATGTCCGGCGCGAGATCGCCTCGTCGCAGCTCTTCGGCACGGTGCGCACCGAGGGGCTGGGGCCGGCCAGCCTGCGCGACGAGATCTTCAGGATGGAGGGCGAGAAGCGGGTCGCCGAGACCGTCTATATCCCCGATGCCATCGTCGTCGATGTGCCGAAGCCCTCCGCCGAGCAGCTCAACGCCTACTTCGACGCCAACAAGAACAAGTTCCAGATTCCCGAGTACCGCGCTTTCTCCTACGTGCTGCTGTCGGTCGACGATGTGATGGGCCAGGTCGCCGTCACGCCCGAGCAGGTGAAGCAGGAATATGACGCGCGCCAGGGCGAGTTCGGCTCGCCGGAGAAGCGCGACGTCGACCAGGCGATGGCCGACAGCGAGGACAAGGCCAAGAAGATCATCGAGACAGCCAAGGACGGCAAGTCGCTCGAGGACGCGGCCAAGGACGTGCTGGGCGCCGCCGGCGGCGTGATCAAGCTCGGCTCGGTGCAGAAGAAGGACCTGCCGGCCGGCCCGCTGTCCGATGGTGTGTTCGCCGCCCCCGAGGGCATCGCGCCCCAGCCCATCAAGTCGCCGCTCGGCTGGCACGTCGTGCGGATCAACAAGATCGAACCCGGCAAGCTGACGCCGTTCGACGAGGTCAAGGGCAGGCTCGAAACCGAGCTCAAGAACCAGCTCGCGCCCGACCTGCTGATCAAGCTGGTCACCGATTTCGACCGTTCGCTCAGCAAGACGCAGTCGATGGTCGCCTCGGCGCAGGAATTCAGCCTCAAGGTCCGCACCATCGAGAACGTCGACGCGCGCGGCCAGGACCCGTCCGGCAAGCAGGTAGTGTCCGGGCCGGCGTCGTCGGAGCTGGTGCAGGCGGCCTTCGCGACCCGCGAGGGCAGCGAGAGCCAGCTCCTGGAGACGCCGAAGGGCGAATACTTCGTGGTCCGCACCGACCGCGTCACGCCCTCCCGCACCCCCGCCCTCGCCGACGTCGAGGCCAAGGTCGTCGAGGCCTGGCAGAACGAGGAGCGGCGCAAGCGCGCCGACGCCAAGGTCAAGGAGGCGCTCGACAAGGCCAACAGCGGCGGCGACCTCGGCGCGATCGCCAAGGAGCTCGGCCTGGAACTGCGCACCGCCAAGGCGGTGACGCGCTACGAGGCCGACACCGGCAACTATCTCACGCAGCCCGCGACGCTGGAGCTGTTCAAGCTGCCGGTCGGCAAGGCCTCCTCGGTGCGCAGCGCCGAGGGCAGCGTGATCGTGCGGCCCAAGGAGATCCAGGCGGCCGACCTCGCCAAGGACAAGGCGACGGTCGAGCGCTTCGGCAAGCAGCTCGACGGCATGATCGGCAACGACCTGGTCGCCCAGCTGCTGGCCGCCTTGCGCGCCAAGTACGGCGTCTCGGTCGACGAGCAGGCCTTCATGGCCGCCTTCCAGCCGCAGAACCAGCAATAGGCCATGCCCGTCTCGCCCGAGTTCGACGCCTTCGCCGGCATCTACGAGGCCGGCCGGCCGCAGCTCGTCTGGACCAAGCTGGTGGCCGACCTCGAGACTCCGGTCTCGGCCTATCTCAAGCTGGCCGACGGCCGCGCCAATTCGTTCCTGCTCGAATCGGTCGAAGGCGGCACGGTGCGCGGCCGCTACTCGATCATCGGCTTCAAGCCGGACGTGATCTGGCGCTGCACCAAGAACAAGGCGGAGATCAATCGCCGGGCGCGCAGTGACGCGCACACCTTCGAGCCGCTCGACGGCCGGCCGCTGGAGACGCTGCGGGCGCTGATCCGCGAATGCCAGATGGAGCTGCCGGCCGGACTGCCGCCGATGGCGTCGGGCCTGTTCGGCTTCCTGGGCTACGACATGGTCCGCGACATGGAGCGGCTGCCCGACAACAACCCCGATCCGATCGGCCTGCCCGATGCGATCATGGTGCGGCCGACGCTGATCTGCATCTTCGACCGGCTCGAGGACAACGTCACCCTGGTGACGCCGGTCTGGCCGCAGGCCGGCACCGGCGCGCGTGCCGCCTACGAGGCGGCGCAGGAGCGGCTGGCCGACGCCGAGGCCGACTTCGAGCGTTCCCTGCCGCTGCGCCGCGACAGCAGCGACATCCTCGACGACCTGCCCGAGCCGCAGGCCAACATGTCGAAGGGGGCGTTCAAGAAGATGGTCGAGACCTGCAAGGAATACATCCGCGCGGGCGACGCCTTCCAGATCGTGCCGTCGCAGCGCTTCTCGGTGCCCTTCAAGCTGCCGCCACTGTCGCTCTACCGCTCGCTGCGCCGGATCAACCCGTCGCCCTTCCTGATCTTCTTCGACTACGGCGACTTCTCGATCGTCGGCTCGAGCCCCGAGATCCTGGTGCGGCTGCGCGACAACATCGTCACCATCCGGCCGCTCGCCGGCACCATCCGGCGCGGCGCCACGCCGGAGGAGGACAAGCACCTGGCCGACAAGCTGCTGGCCGACCCCAAGGAGCACGCCGAGCACCTGATGCTGCTCGATCTCGCGCGCAACGACGTCGGCCGGGTCGCCAAGATCGGCTCGGTGCGCGTGGTCGAACAATTCACCATCGAAAAATACTCCCACCTCCAGCATATCTCGAGCCACGTCGAGGGCACGCTGGAGGACGGGCTGGACGCGATCGACGCACTGAAGGCCGGCTTCCCCGCCGGCACGCTGTCGGGCGCGCCCAAAGTGCGCGCCATGGAGATCATCGACGAGGTCGAGCCAGTGCGCCGCGGCATCTATGCCGGCTGCGCCGGCTACTTCGCCGCCAACGGCTCGATGGACACCTGCATCCTGTTGCGCACGGCGCTGGTGAAGGACGACGTCATGTATGTCCAGGCAGGCGTCGGCGTGGTTGCCGATTCCGACCTCGAGGCCGAGTACCACGAGAGCGTGCTGAAGGCGCGCGCGCTGGTCCGCGCGGCGGAAGAGGCGGTGCGCTTCGAGAGCGCGCGCAACGTCGGCAATACAAGGCGCTGACCTTGCGCTAGGCTCCTCCCAACGGAGGAAGCCCATGTCGGACTGGCAGAAGAGATATCAGCGCCTGGTGTTCGACCGGCCGCACCCCAAGGTGCTGCGGGTCACCATGAACCGGCCCGAGAAGTACAACGCCACGGACGCGATCATGCACACCGAGCTGGTCAACGTCTGGCGCGACATCGACGGCGACGACACAGTCAACTGCGTGATCATCCAGGGCGCCGGCGGCAAGGTCTTCTCGGCCGGCGGCGACTTCGACCTGATCGAAAAAAACATGAAGGACTACAACGCGCTGCTGCGCACCTGGAAGGAAGCGCGCGACATCGTCTACAACGTGATCAACTGCTCCAAGCCGATCGTCAGCACGATGCGCGGTCCCGCCGTCGGCGCGGGCCTGGTGGCCGGCATCCTGGCCGACGTGTCGATCGCCTCCAAGAAAGCCAAGATCATCGACGGCCACACACGGCTCGGCGTCGCCGCCGGCGACCATGCGGTGATCGTCTGGCCGCTGCTCTGCGGCATGGCGAAGGCCAAGTACTACCTGCTGCTGTGCGAGGCGGTCGACGGCGAGGAAGCCGAACGCATCGGCCTGGTGTCGCTCTGCGTCGAGGACGACCAGCTCGAAGCCAAGGGGCTCGAAGTGGCGACCAAGCTGGCCGAAGGTGCGCAGACCTCGATCCGCTTCACCAAATACGCGCTCAACAACTGGCTGCGCATGATGGGCCCGTCGTTCGATGCCTCGACGGCGCTCGAGATGCTGGGCTTCATGGGCCCCGAGGTGAAGGAAGGCCTCGCCTCGCATCTCGAGAAGCGCAAACCCAAGTTCGATCCGTATTCACCGCTGTAGATTCTTGTCGTCCGGAACCCAGCGTAGGACCTGACAGAAGGGAAGAACCGATGCGTGGAATCTCTGCAAGAAGCGCTAGATCCTTCGCTTCGCTCAGGATGACAGCACGCGGGAGGAAGCGAGCAATGCGTGGACTGAACGGCAAGTCCGTCATCGTGACCGGCGGCGCTGGCGCGATCGGCGCGGCGATCTGCCGGCGCTTCGCCGACTACGGCGCCAAGGTCGGCGTGTTCGACAAGAACGTCGAGGGCGCCAAGAAGGTCGCGGGCGAGATCAAGGGCGTCGCCTGCGGCGTCGACATCACCGACTACAAGGCGGTGGCCGACGCGATCGCCGCATTCGAGAAGGAGGCCGGCCCGACCGGCATCCTGGTCAACAATGCGGGCTGGGACCAGTTCGTGCCCTTCGTCGACACCACGCCGGAGCTCTGGGACAAGGTGATCGCGATCAACCTGCACGGCCCGCTGAACATGAGCCATGTCGTGCTGAAGGGCATGGTCTCCCGCGGCCACGGCCGGGTGGTCAACATTGCCTCCGATGCCGGCCGCGTCGGCTCCTCGCTCGAGGCGGTCTACTCGGCCTGCAAGGGCGGCATCATCGCCTTCACCAAGACGGTGGCGCGCGAGGTGGCGCGCAAGGGCATCACCCTCAACACCGTCTGCCCCGGCCCGACCGACACGCCCTTGCTTGCCGCGGTCGCCGGCGCCGACGAGCGCGGCCAGAAGATCCGCGCCGCGCTGGTCAGCGCCATACCGATGAAGCGGGTCGGCCAGCCCGACGACATTCCCGGCGCGGTCTGCTTCCTGGCCAGCGACGATGCGGCCTTCATCACCGGCCAGACGATCAGCGTGTCCGGCGGCTTGACCATGCACGGTTGAGCGGCCGACAGTCGCGCCATGCCCGAGCTCAACTGGCTGGTCGCCGCGTTCCCCAATTTCGTCCGCTACGTCGTGGTTGGGTTCGCGCTGGCGGGGCTGTTCCTCTGGCTCTACGTGCTGATCACGCCGTGGCGCGAGTTCGCGCTGATCCGCGCCGGCAATTCGGCGGCGGCGACCGCCCTGGTCGGCGCTCTGCTGGGCTTCTGCCTGCCGCTCGCCAACACCATCGCCCATTCCTCGTCCCTCACCGACGTCGTGCTGTGGTCGCTGGTCGCCCTGGCGGTCCAGGTCGGGGTGCACCTCGCGCTGCGCCTGCTGATGCCCCAGGTCAAGCAGGCGATCGAAGCCAACGAGGCGGCAGCCGGCATCATCGCCGGCGGCTTCGCGACCTGCTTCGGCCTGATCACCGCCGCCTGCCTGACCTACTGACGTGTCGATGCCCGACCCGAACGACGGCAAGAAGCGCATGTCGCGGGGCGTGAAGCTCGCGATCATGGGCGTCGGCGGCGTGGCGCTGCTCTATTCCTGCGCGCCGGCCATCGGCGGCCTTGGCGGGCTCGGCGCCCTGCCCTTG
>VBAF01000276.1:936-1453 GCA_005884705.1 Alphaproteobacteria bacterium | reverse complement strand
GGGTCGCCCGGCTGCGCCCCGGGCCAGTCGAGCACCAGCGGCACCACCAGCAGCGGCTCGAATTCCGGCATCAGGAGCGGCGGCTCGAGCGGTTCGAGCGCCACGTCGAGCACGAGCGGCGATTCTGCCAGCGGCACCTCAAGCCGCGGCGGCTTCGGCAGCACCGCCAGCTCGCACAGTTCGTCGGGCTCTTCCTGAGATGCGCCGCGAGGCGGTGGCGCCGCGTCCCGGCTGGCAGAGCAAACTCGACCAGCTCGGCTTCGACTACTACATGCTCGACGGCAAGGCCTATTGGACCGAACAGGCTTGCTACGCCTTCACCTCGCACGAGGTCGACCAGCTCGAGGCAGCGACCGAGACGCTGCACGATCTTTGCCTCTAGGCAGTCGAGCACGTGGTGAGCAACAAGCTCTGGGAGCGCATGCGCATCCCCCCGGCCTGGGGCGACTACATCACCACGGTGTGGCGACGCGGCGACCCGACATTGGTCGGCCGCTTCGACTTTGCCTACGACGGC
>VBAF01000276.1:276-929 GCA_005884705.1 Alphaproteobacteria bacterium | reverse complement strand
GACACGCCCACCGCGCTGTACGAGGCCGCTGTGGTGCAGTGGCACTGGTTGAAGGACGCCAAACCCGACGCCGACCAGTTCAACTCGATCCATGAACGGCTGATCGAGGCCTGGCGCGGCATCCTCAAGCGACTGTCGGCGGAGGCGTTGGTCCATTTCGCCCGCTTCGAGGACCAGCCTGAGGATCTCGCCACCTCGGAATACATGCGCGACACCGCGCTCCAGGCCGGGCTCGCCGGCAAGCCGCTGGCGGTGCCGCAGATCGGCTGGAACGGCAAGCGCTTCACCGATTCCGACGAGATGCCGATCCGGGCGATGGCCAAGCTCTACCCGTGGGAATGGATGGCGCGCGAGCAGTTTGGCGCCCATGTGCTGACCGACACGACCGCCTTCATCGAGCCCGTGTGGAAGATGATCCTGAGCAACAAGATGCTGCTGCCGCTGCTCTGGGAGGGCTTTCCGAGCCACGAGAACCTGCTGCCGGCCTTCGAGACCGAGCACGCCGATCTGGGCGGCGCCTATGTGAAGAAGCCGATCTTCGGCCGCGAGGGCCAGAACGTCACGATCGCCGCTCCCGGCTTGTTCGACACCGCCGGCGGGAGCTACGGTCAGGAAGGTTTCGTCTACCAGACCTACCAGCCGCTGCCGGCGTT
>VBAF01000276.1:0-244 GCA_005884705.1 Alphaproteobacteria bacterium | reverse complement strand
GGCTCGTGGGTGATCGAGGGCAAGGCGGCGGGCGTGGGCATGCGCGAGGACGAGCGGCGCATCACCCACAACAACAGCCGCTTCGTGCCGCATTATTTCAGGTGAGGAAACGATGAGCGAGATCTGGATCCAATCGACCGGTGGCGCACTCGGAGCCGATGTCCATGGCGTCGATCTCTCCCAGCCGGTGAGCGATGCGGCGTTCCAAAAGCTCGCCGAAGCGTGGGCCGAGCATCTGGTGCTG
>VBAF01000275.1 GCA_005884705.1 Alphaproteobacteria bacterium | reverse complement strand
CTTCAGATTGCCTTCGGTCTTCGATCCCTTGAGGTTCGCCATGTGTCTTCCTCCTCAGAAAATACGCGGCGAATATTGGGAAGCCGGCGCGGGGCCGTCAAGCAGTTTAGAATATTTCTAAGAATTGAAAACGATTCGCAAGCCGAAGGCTTTTCAGCGGCGAACCCTGACGATCACGTCAACGCGCGAGACCTTGGTGCCCTTGGGGGGCGCGGGCAGGCCGGCGACCGTCACCTCGTCCGAGGGGAAGTCGTGCAGCTCGTTGTCGGTCTCGACGAAGAAATGATGGTGATGGCCGGTGTTGGTGTCGAAATAGGACCGGCCCGGCGCCACCACGACCTCGCGCAGCAAGCCGGCATCGCGGAACTGGTTCAGCGCGTTGTAAACCGTGGCCAGTGACACCGGGATCTTGGTCGCCTTCACTTCGGCATGCAGGCTTTCGGCCGTGACATGGCGGTGGCCGTCGCCGAACAGCACGCGCGCCAAGGCGACCCGCTGGCGGGTCGGACGCAGCCCGGCCACTCGCAGGCGGGCCGCGAAATCTTCGCTGGGGTTGGCGGAAGTCATGGTTGACGCCATATGTAAGGCTCGAATCGAGGCCTGGGAAGGGCCTGTCCTTTCGGTTTGTACGGTTTGCACAATACGGCCCGCGTCCCTATTCTTCGGGCGCTCCCATCGGGGCGGCCCGCTGGACGGTGAAGAGTGAGCGACAAGAAGCATAGTTACACTTTTGACGAGCTCATCGAGTGCGCCAAGGGCCATCTGTTCGGCCCCGGGAACGCGCAGCTTCCGCTGCCGCCGATGCTGATGTTGGACCGGATCGTGAAGATCGACGATACCGGCGGCAACTTCGGCAAGGGCGAGGTCGTGGCCGAATTCGACATCAAGCCCGACCTCTGGTTCTTCGCCTGCCATTTCAAGGGCGACCCGGTGATGCCGGGGTGCCTGCCGCTGGACGCGCTATGGCAGATGCTGGGCTTCTTCCTGGGCTGGATGAAGGCGCCGGGTCGTGGCCGAGCGCTTGGCGTCGGCGAGGTGAAGTTCACCGGCATGATCGTGCCGACCGTCAAGAAGCTCACTTATCACGTGCATCTGAAGCGCGTGGTCCTGCGCAAGCTGGTGTTGGGCATCGCCGACGGCTTCGTCCATGCGGACGGCAAGCAGGTCTACGAAGTGAGCGGCCTCAAGGTCGGCCTGTTCCAGGACGCGGCGCCGGCCGCGGCGGGCGGCTGAGATGCGCCGCGTCGTCGTCACCGGCTTGGGCGTGGTGTCGTCGATCGGCAACAACGCCGCCGAGGTCACGCAGTCGCTGAAGGACGCCAAGTCCGGCATCGAGTTCGTGCCGCAATACAAGGAGCTCGGCTTCCGCAGCCAGGTCGCCGGCACCCTCAAGCTCAATCCCGAGGAGCTGGTCGACCGCCGCCTGATGCGCTTCATGGGCAATGGCGCCGCCTATGCCTATCTTGCGATGAAAGAGGCGATCGCCGACGCAGGCCTCGGCGACAAGGAGATCTCCAACGACCGCACCGGGCTGGTCGCAGGCTCGGGCGGGCCGACGACCGGCGCGATCGTGCAGGCCGCCATTACCGCAAAGGAAAAGGGCCCCAAGCGCGTCGGTCCGTTCCAGGTGCCGCGCGCCATGTCGAGCACCGTCTCGGCCAATCTCGCCACCGCCTACAAGATCAAGGGGCCCAGCTACTCGATCAGCTCGGCCTGCTCGACCTCGGCGCACTGCATCGGCAACGCCGTCGAATGCATCCAGCTCGGCAAGGCCGACCGCATGTTCGCCGGCGGCGGCGAGGAGCTCGACTGGACGCTGTCGGTGCTGTTCGACGCCATGGGCGCGATGTCGTCCAAGTTCAACGACGCGCCGACCCGGGCGAGCCGCGCCTATGATCGCGACCGCGACGGCTTCGTGATCTCCGGCGGCGGCGGCATCCTGGTGCTCGAGGATCTCGAGCTCGCGCGGGCGCGCGGCGCCAAGGTCTACGGCGAAGTGATCGGCTATGGCGCTACCTCGGACGGCGCCGACATGGTGGCGCCGTCGGGTGAGGGCGCCACGCGCTGCATGAAGCTCGCGAACGACGGCTTCGCGGGCGCGCTCCGGCGCAACGCGCCGGTCGACTACATCAACAGCCACGGCACGGCGACACCGGTCGGCGACATCACCGAGCTCGACGCGATCCGCGCCGTGTTCGGCGAGAAGCTGCCGACCGTGAGCTCGACCAAGTCGCTGGCCGGCCACAGCCAGGGCGCCACCGGAGCGCACGAGGCGATCTATTCGCTGCTGATGCTGAAGCACGATTTCGTGGCGCAGTCGGTCAATATCGAAAATCTCGATCCCGGCGCCGAGGGATATCCGATCGCCCGCCAGCGCATCGACAAGGCCGGGCTGCAGACCGTGATGTCCAACAGCTTCGGCTTCGGCGGCACCAACGCCTGCCTGCTGTTCTCGCGCTACGACCACTAGAGGGGGAAATGCCAGACGCCGCTTCGGGGGGGACGACGCCACTGTCGTCCAAGGCCGGCGAGCTGCCTGCCGTCGCCAGGCTGATGGAAGGCAAGCGCGGCCTGATCATGGGCGTGGCCAACGACCGCTCGATCGCCTGGGGGATCGCCCAGGCACTGCACGCCGCGGGGGCGGAACTTGCCTTCACCTACCAGGGCGGCGCCTTCGGCAAGCGGGTCATCCCGATGGTCCAGAAGCTCGGCGCCAAGATCGTCCATGAAGCCGACGTCGAGAACGAAGCCAGCCTCGATGCGCTGTTCGAGCGGCTCAAGAGCGAATGGGGCGGGATCGACTTCGTGGTCCATGCCATTGCCTTCTCCGACAAGGACGAGCTGAAGGGCCGCTACGTCGACACGACCAAGGCCAACTTCCAGCGCAGCCTCACCATCTCCTGCTATTCCTTCACCGAGATCGCGCGCCGGGCGCTGCCGCTGATGACCGGCGGCGGCAGCCTGATCACGCTGACCTACGAGGGCGCGTCACGGGTGATGCCGTCCTACAACGTGATGGGCGTCGCCAAGGCCGCCCTCGAGGCGAGCGTGCGCTACCTCGCGGCCGATCTCGGCCCGCAGGGCGTGCGGGTCAACGCGATCTCGCCCGGCCCGATGCGCACCCTGGCCGGCGCCGTGATCGGCGGCGCACGCTACGTCTATCGCGTCTCGCGCGATGCCTCGCCGCTGCGGCGCAACGTCGAGCTGACCGATGTCGGCGGCGCGGCGCTCTATTATCTCTCGGACCTGAGCGCCGGCGTCACCGGCACAGTGCACTTCGTCGACGCGGGCTACCACGCGATCGGCCTGCCACATGATGGCAGCGCAACGCCCAGCGACAACGGCGACAAGTAGCAGCGGCATAGGCGGAGCCTTGCCCGTCGTCCCGAGCGAAGTCGCCCGCAGGGCGACGTAGTCGAGGGACCTCGTCTCTACGATCAGCCGTCGGGACGTGGAGACAAGGTCCCTCCACTTCGCCGAGCTGCGCTCGGCTCCGGTCGGGACGACGGCTGGATCAGGCGATCACGATATCCATGGTCGTCGCGAACGCGCCGGCTTCCAGACCGTTGGCCGGTTCCAGGCGCATATCGAGCCGCTCCCGGCGGCGCGGATCGCGCATCGCCTCGCGGTAGACGAAGTCCCGCTCATTCAACGGATCGCCCGCCAGATAGAACTGCGTCGTGAGCTGGCGACCGTCCGAGGTCGCGACCTTGAGATGGATATGCGGCGTGCGGCCAGGATAGGCGACCGGCTTCAGGGTGCGGAAGCCATAGCGGCTCTCCGTGTCGGTCGCGACCTTGCCGTAGCCCTGAAAGGCCGAATCCCGCCGCTCCCGGCCCGGCTGGCGCGGATGATCATAGAGGCCCTGCGAATCGCACTGCCAGATCTCGACGATCGCGCCCGTCATGGGCTTGCCGAAGACGTCGAGCACGCGGCCCTGCAGATGCAGCACCGTGCCCATGGCGCGCGCCGGCTGGCCGCGCACCTGCACGAGATCGCTGTCGGAATCGGCCGGGAAGGCCGTCGGATAGAACGGCCCCTCGGTCTGCGCTGGCGTCGCGATCAGATCGCCGGCGAAGGCCCGCGGCGCCAGCAGCGACGCCCCGAGGCCGACCGTGAAAGCGCGGCGGATCATGCCGTCAGTCTACAAGCAAAAATGGCGACCCGGAGGCCGCCATCTTGCCCCCGCCCGACCGGTCTGGTGAGGTGAGCGCCGCCAACCGAGGGGAGGCCATCCTGCGCCGCTTTCATATTGCCATCGCCGTCGCCGACCTCGCCGCCTCGATCGAGGACTATCGCCGGCGCCTCGGCGTGCCGCCGACCGCCGTCGTGCCCGGCAAGTACGCGCTGTTCCGCACCGAGCAACTCAATTTTTCGATCAACGAGATGCCGGCGCGCGCCGGCCAGCTCCGCCATCTCGGCTTCGAGGACGACGCGGCCAGGGACTTCTCGTCCGACCATGACGTCAACGGCATCGAATGGGAGCTGTTCTCCCCGGCCGCGCAGGACGCCAAGATTCCCGAGGTCTACGGCTCGACCGTCGTCTGGGGCGACGCCAGGGTCTGACGAAAAACGGCGGCCCGCAGGCCGCCGTCTGTGCTTTTCGGAGAACGTCGAGGCTTAGTCGGCGGCGGGAGCAGGCTGCTCCTCGCGCTTGTTCGAGATGTCCTCGCCGGTCTCCTGGTCGACCGCCTTCATCGAGAGGCGGACCTTGCCGCGGTCGTCGACGCCGAGGACCTTGACCTTGACCTGGTCGCCTTCCTTGACGACGTCCTGGACCTTGGCGACGCGGCGCGGCGCCAGCTCGGAGATGTGGACGAGGCCGTCGCGGGCGCCGAGGAAGTTCACGAAGGCGCCGAATTCGACGGTCTTCACGACCTTGCCGGTGTAGATCACGCCGATCTCGGGCTCGGCGACGATGCCCTTGATCCAGTCGATCGCGGCCTGGCCCTGCTTGGCGTCGACCGCGGCGACCTTGATGGTGCCGTCGTCCTCGATGTCGATCTTGGTGCCGGTGGTCTCGGTGATCTCGCGGATCACCTTGCCGCCGGTGCCGATGACTTCGCGGATCTTGTCCTTCGGGATGGTGAACTGGGTGATGCGCGGCGCGTTCTGGCTGACGCTCTCGCGCGCGCCGCCCAGGCCCTTGGCCATCTCGCCCAGGATGTGCAGGCGGCCGTCCTTGGCCTGGCCGAGCGCCACCCGCATGATCTCCTCGTTGATCGAGGTGATCTTGATGTCCATCTGCAGCGCGGTGATGCCGCGATCGGTGCCGGCGACCTTGAAGTCCATGTCGCCGAGATGGTCCTCGTCGCCCAGGATGTCGGACAGGACGGCGAAGCGCTGGCCCTCCTTGATCAGGCCCATGGCGATGCCCGCCACCGGCCGCTCCATCGGCACGCCAGCATCCATCAGCGACAGCGAGCCGCCGCAGACCGAGGCCATCGAGGAGGAGCCGTTGCTCTCGGTGATCTCCGACACCACGCGGACGGTGTAGGGGAACTTGTCCTTGGCCGGCATCATCGGGCGCAGCGCGCGCCAGGCGAGCTTGCCGTGGCCGATCTCGCGACGGCCGGGCGAGCCCATGCGGCGCACTTCGCCGACCGCGTAGGGAGGCATGTTGTAGTGCATCATGAAGTGCTCGCGGTACTCGCCCTCGAGCGCATCGATGATCTGCTCGTCCTGGCCGGTGCCGAGGGTGGCGACGACCAGCGCCTGGGTCTCGCCGCGGGTGAACAGCGACGAGCCGTGGGCGCGCGGCAGCAAGCCGACCTCGGCCACGATCTGGCGGACGGTCTTGGTGTCGCGACCGTCGATCCGCTTGCCGGTGTCGAGGATGGCACCCCGCACCACCTCGGCCTCGAGGTTGTCGAAGGCGTCGCGGAACAGGGCAGTCTCTTCCTCGTTGCCCTCGACCAGCTTCTTGGCCTCTTCCTTCACCGCGCCGACCTTCTGCTGGCGCAGCAGCTTCTGGGTCTCGGTGTAGGCCTCGGCGGGCTTGGCGCCGACCCCCGCCTTGAGCTTGTCGGCGACGGTCTTGGCGGCCGCCGGCGGCTCGGTCAGCGGCATCGGATCCTTGGCGGCGTGCTCGGCGAGCTGGATGATCGCCTCGATCACCGGCTGGAACGAGCGATGGCCCTCCATCACCGCCTTCAGCATCACGTCCTCGGCGAGCTCCTTGGCCTCGGACTCGACCATCAGCACGCCTTCGGTGGTGCCGGCGACGATCAGGTCGAGGGTGCTCTGCTCGGTCTGCTCGAGCGTCGGGTTGATGACGAACTGGCCATCGAGGTAGCCGACGCGCGCCGCGGCGATCGGACCGAGGAACGGCGCGCCCGAGAGGGTCAGCGCCGCCGAGGTCGCGACCATCGCCAGGATGTCGGGGTCGTTCTCCATGTCGTGCGCCAGCGTGGTGATCACGACCAGCGTCTCGTTGCGGAAGCTCTCGTGGAACAGCGGCCGGATCGGCCGATCGATCAGGCGCGAGGTCAGGACCTCCTTCTCGGAGGGCCGGCCTTCACGCTTGAAGAAGCCGCCCGGGATCTTGCCGGCGGCGAACGCCTTCTCCTGGTAGTTGACGGTCAGCGGGAAGAAATCGAGGCCGGGCTTCGGCTTCTTCTCGAAGACGACGGTGGCCAGCACCGTGGTGCCGCCGTAGGTCGCCAGCACCGCGCCGTCGGCCTGGCGCGCCATCTTGCCGGTCTCCAGCACCAGCTTGCGGCCGGCCCAATCCACTTCCTTGCGAAATACCTTGAACATATCGGTCATATCCATCTTCCTTTCCTACCGGCCGCACGCCCCCGTTCGGCGACGACCGCCCGCCGGCGCCCTTGCGCCGGCAGGACCGGGACAGGCCTTTGCACTCAGCCCCTGCCTTCCCGGTACCTACGAAGTCGCGTCGGCCGGCCTTGCAAACGGGGACCGGACGACACGACGCGAAAAGGCCCCGCCAATCGACGGGGCCGTGAACTCAACGACGCAGACCCAGACGCTCGATCAGAGAGTCGTAGCGCTTGTTGTCCCTGGCCTTGAGATAGTCGAGTAGACGGCGGCGCTGGCCGACCATCTTGAGCAGGCCACGGCGCGAATGATGATCCTTCGCGTGGCCCTTGAAGTGCTCGGTGAGATTGCTGATGCGCTCGCTGAGGATGGCGACTTGCACTTCCGGCGAACCGGTGTCGCCTTCGCCCTGGCCGTAGGACTTGATGAGCTCCGCCTTGCGCTCGACTGTAATCGACATCGGGGGTCTCCTGACGACTAAAGGTTGAACACGCGCACCGGCTGTAGAGCCACCCCGTCGGAACGGACCAGAGCCACCAGCTTGCTGCCTGTCTCGGCACGAACCAGCGTGCCGGAGGGCGGTGCGTCCCGGGTCAAGAACACCGGCTGGCCGTGGCGCAGCTGGTCCGCTTGGGTCCCCGTCAGGGCCAGCGCCGGGATGTCGTCCAGCGCGGTCGCAACGGGCACCAGGGCCCCGAGAAGCGGCGGAATATGCCCGAGGGCTTCCAGTTTGGGAAGCGAAATGGCCGCCTCCTCGCGGAACGGGCCAACGGCGGTTCGACGCAGCGCCGACAGATGCCCGACCGTGCCGAGCGCGCGGGCGAGATCGCGGCCGAGCGACCGGATATAGGTGCCCTTGCCGCACGAGACCACGAAATCTGCATGGTCCGCGTCGGGACGCGCCAGCAGCGCCAGGCTCTCGATCATGACCTTGCGCGGCTTAAGGTCGACGGCCTCGCCGGCCCGGGCGAGGTCATAGGCCCGTCGGCCGGCGATCTTCAGGGCCGAGAAGGCCGGCGGCACTTGCTCGATCTCACCGGTGAAACCCGCCAGCGCCGAGCCGATCTCCGCGTCGGATGGCCTTGCATCGCTTTCAGCGACGATCTCGCCCTCGCCGTCCTCGGTCGAGCGCGCCTCGCCGAAGCGCAGCGTGAAGCGGTATTCCTTGCGGCCGTCCATCACGAACGGGACGGTCTTGGTCGCCTCGCCCAAGGCGATCGGCAGCACGCCTGTTGCCAGCGGATCAAGCGTGCCGCCATGGCCCGCCTTGGCGGCGGAGAACAGCCAGCGCACCCGGCCGACGGCCTGGGTCGAGCCCATGCCGAGCGGCTTGTCGAGCACCACCCATCCGTCGACCTTCTGCTTCGGTCGCTTGGGGTTCACTCGTCCTCGATGTCGCGCGCCACGTCGGGCCGGCGCAGCAGGGCGCCGATCTTGTCGGCCTCGTCGAAGGTGGTGTCGAGCCGGAAGCGGATCTCCGGCGCGCTGCGCAGGCCCGCCTTCTCGCTCACCCGGGCGCGGAACCACGGCGCGGCACGGCGCAGGGCGGTGAGCAGCCGCTCGCTGTCCTTGCCGCCGAGCGGTATGACGAAGGCCGTGGCGTTGCGCAGGTCGGGGCTGACGTCGACCGAGGTCACCGTGATCGAGGCGGCGCGCAGCTCGGGATCGCCCATGTTGCCGCGCTCGAGCAGGTCGGCCAGCAGATGGCGGATCTCCTCGCCGACGCGCAATTGGCGCTGGCTGTGGCCGCGGTCTTTTTCGGTCGAGCGACGCCGGGGCATGGCGTGGTCCTCATCGTCCTGACAGGGCGCGCCACGCGCAGCGCGCCCCAAGGCTTACAACGACGGCTTGACCTCTTCGACGTCGAAGCACTCGATCACGTCGCCGACCTTGAGGTCGTCGTAGTTCTCGAACGCCATGCCGCATTCGTAGCCGTTCTGGACCTCGCGGACCTCGTCCTTGAAGCGGCGCAGCGTCTTCAGCGTGCCCTCGTGGATCACCACGTTGTCGCGCAGCAGGCGGACCTTGGCGCCGCGCTTGACCATGCCTTCGGTGACCATGCAGCCGGCGACGTTGCCGACCTTGGTGATGCGGAAGACCTCGCGGATCTGCGCATTGCCGATGAAGGTCTCCTTGTAGGTCGGATCGACCAGGCCGAGCATCAACGCTTCGATGTCCTCGGTGACCTTGTAGATGATGCTGTAGTAGCGGATGTCGATCTTGTCGCGCTTGGCGATCTCGCGCGCCTGCGGGTTCGCCCGCACGTTGAAGCCGATGATCAGCGCGCCCGACGCCTTGGCGAGCGTCAGGTCGGCCTCGCTGATGCCGCCGACGCCGCTCAGCACGACGCGGGTCGCCACCTTCTCGGTCGACAGCCGCGAGATCGCGCCCGCGAGCGCCTCGGCCGAGCCCTGCACGTCGGCCTTGATCAGCACCGGCAGCTCCTTGGCGGTGCCCTCGCGGATGCCCTTCATCATCTCTTCCAGCGTGCCGCGGCCGCCCGCGACTCGGGCAAGCTGGGCCTGCCGGTCGCGACGGACGCGGAAGTCGGCGATCTCGCGCGCCCGCGCCTCGCTCTCGACGACATGGAACTCGTCGCCCGCCTGCGGCGTGCCGTCGAGGCCCAGGATCTCCACGGGGAACGCCGGTCCCGCCGTCTCCACCACCTGGCCGTGATCGTCGACCAGGCGACGCACGCGACCCCACACCGCGCCGGCAACCAGCACGTCACCGACCCTGAGTGTGCCGCGCTGGACCAGCACGGTCGCTACCGAGCCGCGGCCCGGATCGAGCTTGGCCTCGATCACGACGCCGTCGGCGGGGCGCTCGGGATTTGCCTTGAGGTCGAGCAACTCGGCCTGCAGCAGGATCGCTTCCTCGAGCTTGTCGAGGTTGGTCTTCTGGGTCGCCGAGACCTCGATCGACTGGACGTCGCCGCCCAGCTGCTCGACCTGGATCTCGTCGCGCAGCAGCTCGTTGCGCACGGCGTTCGGATCGGCGCCGGCCTTGTCCATCTTGTTGATCGCCACGATGATCGGCACGCCGGCCAACTTCGCGTGGGCGATCGCTTCCTTGGTCTGGGGCATGACGCCGTCGTCGGCGGCCACCACCAGCACCACGATGTCGGTCACCTTGGCGCCGCGGGCGCGCATCGCGGTGAAGGCCTCGTGGCCCGGCGTGTGGTCACCTGATAGGCGCCGATATGCTGGGTGATGCCGCCCGCCTCGTGCGCCGCCACGTCGGTGGCGCGCAGCGCGTCGAGCAGCGAGGTCTTGCCGTGGTCGACGTGGCCCATGATGGTGACCACCGGCGGCCGCGCCACCTGGCTCTCGTCGGCATCGGCCGAATCGGTCAGGCCGGTCTCGACGTCGCCTTCGGTGACGCGCTTGAACCGGTGACCCATCTCGGTGACCACCAGCTCGGCGGTATCGGGATCGATCACCTGGTTGATGGTGGCCATCACGCCCATGCCCATCAGCGTCTTGATCACGTCGGCGCCGCGCTCGGACATGCGCGCAGCGAGCTCCTGCACCGTGATCGTCTCGGGGATCGTGACCTCGCGATAGACCTTCTGCTGCGGCTCGTTCGAGTGCTCGCGGCGGCGCTCGCGCTCCAGGCGACGGCGCTGCTGCGCCACCGACCGGCTGCGGAAATCGTTCTCGCCCTCGACCGCGCGGCCGACGTCGATCTTGTCGGACCGGCGCTTGGGCCCCTCACGGCGGGCACCCGGCGGCGCCGGCACGCGCTTGGGCGCGAGCGGCGTCTGCGGGCGCATCGGCGGGCGGCGCAGGCCGCTTCCTCCCGGCGCCTGATAGGGCGGCGGCGACCCCGGCGGGCGGCGCACGACCACCGGACCGCCCGGCATCGGGGCACTGGCCATCGGCCGCGTCGATGCGCCGGCCTGCGGCCGCGACGGCGCGGCCGGGCTCGGTGCACCGATCTCCTCGACCTGACGGGCCATCGGCGTCTGCGGTGCGGCACCGGCCTGGTCGATGCGCTTCTGCACCAGCGCATCGGCCTTGCGCTTCACCTCGTCTTCGGTCCGCTTGCGTGTCTCTTCGTCGGCCAGGCGCCGGCGATGCTCTTCCTCGGCGACGTGGCGTACCTTATCCTCGGCATCGCGCCGCTTGGCGTCCTCGGCCGCCCGCTGGCGCGCCACCTCGGCGTCGCGGTTGGCGTCGACCAGGGCCCGCGCACGGGCCTCTTTCTCTTCTTCGGTGAGGGTGCGCAGCACGATGCCGCCGCGGGCGCCCGACTGCGGGCGCGGCGTGACGGTCGACCGTCCGGGCGGGGCGGCAGGCGGCGGCGTTGCGGCGCGCGCCGTCGTCGGCGCCGGCGCAGCCGCGCCGCCCAGCTTCAGGGTGCGGCCGCTCGGGGCAGGCGCCGCAGCAGGTTCGGACGGTGCGGGGGCCGCAGCGGCGGCCGGCGCCGTCCCGGCAGCCGGGCGCTTGACCGGCTTCTTGACCTCGACCGTCACCGCACGGGTGCGCCCATGGCTGAACTTCTGGCGCACCTGCGTCTCGCCGCCTCCCTTGGAGGCAGCCGTGCCGCTGCGTGTCGTGGTCGACAGCGTCAGCGGCTTGGTCGGCTTGGTCGATTCTTTCTGTTCCGTCATACGCGTGTTGTCCTTGCTCCGCTCCGGCCCGTCAACCGGCGCCGTTCGAACGACGCATCGTCGCGCGCCACGGCCACGTAGACCGCCTGTTCCCGTCCAAACACGCCGCCCAGCAGGGCGGCGCTGCACAGCCGTTCGATCGGCAATCCGCTCGCCTGGAGCTTGCCGAGGCCATCGCCGTCGGCCTCGTCGGCCACGACGAGCAGGCCGGCCCGACGCCGGCCGACCAACTGTTCGACCTTGACGAAGCCCGCCACCGCGCGGCCGGCGCGGCGTGCCCGCGCCAGGTCTTCCAAGGCGCGCTGCAGCAGCAGATGCTCGATCCGCTCCGGCAGGTCGGCCGCCGCCGTCACCGGCTTGCGCGCGGCGCGGGAGAAGGCCTTGCGGGCCACCGCCTGCTCGATGATCGCCCGTTCGGCCTTGAGCCACATCCCGCGCCCCGGCAGGCGCCGCGCCAGATCGGGCACGGCGTCGCCCTCGGGCCCGACGACGAACCGGATCATCCGCTCCGGCGCCAAGCTCTCGCCGGTCACGATGCAGGTGCGCAGCGGACCGGCGACTGGCGCCGTGGTGGGTTCGAGGGTCATGGCGAGGGCCATGGTCAAGCGATCGGTCTCCTTCGGTCAGGCCTTGGCCGCTTCGCCGCCGGCGGCGGCTTCCTCGGCCGGGAACCAGTGCTCGCGCGCCTTCATGATGATGGCGTTGGCGGTATCGGCATCCATGGCGCTTTCGCCGACGATCTCGCGCAACTCGTCCGACGCGAGGTCGCCCAGGTCGTCGAGCGTCTTTACGCCCTTCTCGCCGAGCGCCGCCAGCATCGCCAGGTCGAGCCCCTCGATGCTGCGGACGTCCTCGGCGACGCCCAGCTCTTCGAGGCGCGTGGTGAGCTCGGCGTCGCGCCGCTCGATGAATTCGCGGGCGCGGCGCTGCAGCTCGGTGGCGATGTCCTCATCGAAGCCCTCGACGCTCTGCAGATCCTCGATCGCGGAGTCCGCCAGATCCTCGACCGCGGCATAGCCTTCGGCCACCAGGAGATGGGCAATGACGTCGTCGACATCAAGCGCCTCCTTGAACAGCTCGGTGCGCTCGCGCGTCTCCTTCTGGCGGCGCTCGCTTTCCTCGGCCTCGGTCATGATGTCGATCTCCCAGCCGGTGAGCTGCGAGGCGAGCTTGACGTTCTGGCCGCGGCGGCCGATCGCCAGGCTGAGCTGGTCGTCGGGCACCACGACCTCGGCCTTGGTGGTCTCCTCGTCCATCAGCACCTTGCTGACCTCGGCCGGCGCCAGCGCGTTGACGATGAAGTTGGCGGGCTCGGGCGACCACGGGATGATGTCGACCTTCTCGCCCTGCAGCTCCTGCACCACCGCCTGGACGCGGCTGCCGCGCATGCCGACGCAGGCGCCGATCGGGTCGATCGAGCTGTCGTGGCTGAGCACGGCGATCTTGGCGCGGCTGCCCGGATCGCGGGCGACCGCCTTGATCTCGATGATGTTGTCGTAGATTTCCGGCACTTCCTGGGTGAACAGCTTGGCCATGAACTGCGGATGGCTGCGCGACCGGTCGTTCACGCGCAGGCTCTCGCGCGGGATCGTCTCGTCGCGGCGGATCACGCCTTCGGCGCGCTGCAGGTCGACGGTGATGTTGCCGTAGTCGACCCGCTTGACCACGCCGGACACGATCTCGCCGACCCGATCCTTGAACTCCTCGTACTGGCGCTTGCGCTCGCTCTCGCGCATGCGCTGGGTGATCACCTGCTTGGCGGTCTGGGCGGCGACGCGGCCGAAGTCGATCGGCGGCAGCTCATCGGTCAAAAAGTCGCCGACCTGGGCCTCGGGATTGCGGCGCTGCGCCTCGGCGACGGTGACCTGGGTATTCTCGTTCTCGATCGGGTCGGCGACCTGCATGAAGCGCAGCAGCTTGATCTCGCCGGTCTTGCGGTCGATCTCGGCGCGGATGTCGTGCTCCAGCCCGTACTTGGCGCGGCCGGCCTTCTGGATGGCCTGCTCCATCGCCTCGAGCACTTCCTCGCGCTCGATGCCCTTCTCGCGGGCGACCATGTCGGCCACCTGCAGCATCTCCAGGCGCGGGATATCGGCGGTCGTTGCCATGTTGTCCTCTTGGTTCCCTATTTCCTCTAGTGGATCTCGGCGCCTTGCCCGGCGCGGCGATGTTCGTCCAAAAGCGCGTCGGTCAGTTCGAGCTTGGCCCGGATGATCTGCGCCAGCGGCACGTCGGTCTCCTTGCCGTCCTCGAGCCTCAGCCGCACCGCGCCAGCCTCGAGCCCCAGCAGCGTACCTTTGAAGCGGCGGCGGCCCTCGATCGGTTGCGTCGTTTCCAACCGGGCGACGTGGCCGGCCCAGCGGATATAGTCCTTGTCGCGCGTCAGCGGCCGGTCGATGCCGGGCGAGCTCACTTCCAGCGTATAGGTGCCGGGGATCGGGTCCTCGACGTCGAGCACCGCCGACAGCGCGCGCGAGAGCGTGGCGCAGTCCTCGACATCCATCGCCCGGCCGTCGGCCGGCTCGATCATGATCTGCACGGTGCCGCCGCCCCGGCTCATCGCCACGCGCACGAGCTCGTAGCCCATGCCGGCGACGGTCGGGGCCACGATATCTTCGATTCGGCGCAACAGTTCGGTCACGACGGGTGTGAGTTCTCGACGGTTTGGGCCGGCGGGATGCCCACAAATGAAAAGAGCGGGTTTTCGCCCACTCTTTTTTCTTTGGTTCGTCCCGCGAACCCGATGAGGATGGCGGGGATATAGGCTCAGTTCCGCAGACTGGCAAGCTTTCTTAATGCATTCCGAATACCGCCAGCCGGGCTTTCCCGGGCGTGGCAAGACCCCGCCATGAAAGTCAGCAGTGCTTACCACGGTTGGTGGGTGGTTTTTTGCGCGTTCGTCATCGCCCTCTATGGATGGGGGCTCGGCTTCTATGGCCTCAGCCTATATCTGGTGGCCCTGCACAAAGCCCACGGCTGGTCGCCGGCCACGATCTCCTCCGCCATCACCTTTTATTACGTCGCCGGCGCCTTCCTGGTGATGCAGGTCGGCGACGTGATCCTGAAGCGCGGCGCCCGCCTGGTGGTCATCATCGGCGCCGCCCTGATCGGCCTGGGCGTGCTGGCGCTCACCGTGATCGACCAGCCCTGGCAGCTCTACCTCGCCTTCCTGCTGATGATCCCGGGCTGGGCGGCGATGGGCGGCGGCTCGATCAACACCATTATCGCCCAATGGTTCAACCGCCGCCGCGGGCTGGCCGCCAGCCTGGCGCTGAATGGCGCCACCTGCGGTGGACTGTTGTTCGCGCCGGCCTTCGCCTGGGCGATCGATACGCTGGGCTTCGCCAGGGCATGCCTGGCCGCCACGGGCTTCGTGCTGCTGACGCTGTGGCCGCTGGCCGCCGTCGTGCTGCGGCCGCGCCATGCCGACGAGCACGATGCCGGCGACGAGACCGCGGCGAGCCCCGACGGCCACGGCGAGCCGATGAGCCGCGCCGAGCTGCTGCGCCAGCCGCGCTTCCTCACCATGCTCGGCGCTTTCTCGCTCGGGCTGCTGGCGCAGATCAGCTTCATCACCCACCAGGTCGCCTTCCTCGAACCGACGCTCGGCCTCCAGGGCGCCGGCTGGGCGGTCAGCCTGACCTCGATCTCGGCGCTGGCCGGCCGGCTCGCCGTCGGCCTGGTGATCGACAAGGTCGACCGCCGCGCCGCGTCGGCCGCCGTGCTGGGCGTGCAGGTCGCCGCGATGGCCGTGCTCCTGTCGAGCCCGTCGCTGGCGGCGCTCTATCTCGGCTGCGTCCTGTTCGGCTTCGGCGTCGGCAACCTGATCACTTTGCCGGGCCTGATCGTGCAGCAGGAATTCCCGCGCCGCGACTTCGCGCGCGCCGTCAGCCTGAACGTCGCGATCAACCAGCTCGTGGCGGCGCTCGGGCCGTACATTCTGGGCGTGCTGCACGACTTGTCGGGCAACTACCGGACCTCGCTGATCGCCTGCCTGATCCTGCAGGCCGCGGCGGCGATCCTGGTGCTGTGGCGCCCGCGCGCTTCGGTCAGGGACGCCTGAGGCGCGTCAGACCCGCCTGAACCGCAGGAAGGCGGGCGTGCCCGCGATCTTTTTCTGCTCGTAGCGGGTCGACGGCCAGTCGGCGGGCCGCGTACGCCAGTCCGCCGGCCCGTTCGCCAGCCATTCGAACGCGGGATGGCTGCAGGCGTGCTCGATCATCCACGGCAGGTAGCTCGGATCGTCGGTTGCCAGCCGCAGCTCCGCGCCGGGCTTCATCAGGCGGGCCAGGATGTCGAGGTTCGCGCGAGCCACGAAGCGGCGCTTGTGATGGCGCGTCTTGGGCCACGGATCGGGAAACAGCACGAAGGCGCGCGCCAGCGATCGATCGGGCAGCGCCGCCATCACCAGCCGCGCATCGTCGGTGAACAGGCGGACGTTGGTCACGCCGGTCCGTTCGATGTGGGCCAGGCACTTGGCGACGCCGTTGACGTACGGCTCGCAGCCGATCAGGCCGACATCGGCATGCTGCTCGGCCTGCCACACCAGATGCTCGCCGGCGCCGAAGCCGACTTCGAGCCACACTTCGCGCGAGGTGCCGAACAGGGCCGCGAGATCGATCTTTTGCGGTGCCTGCGGAACGGCGACCAAGAGCTTCGGCAGCAAGCTGTCGAGCAGGGCTTCCTGCCCAGCCCGCAATTTCTTGCCGCGACGGCGGCCGTAGAGGGTGCGCGGATGCTCCGCCGTCACATCACGACGTCGATCAGGTACGGGCCCTTGGTCGACATCGCATAGGTGAGCTGCTTGGTCAGCTCCTCGAGGTCGTGCGCCTTGGCGGCGGGCACGCCCATGCCCTTGGCGAGCAGGGTGAACTCGAGCGTCGGCCGGTCGAGGGTCAGCATGTCGATCGCGCGCGGGCCGGGATTGGCGGCGCCGACATCGGCGAGCTGGCTGTAGAGGATCTTGTAGTTGCGGTTGGAGAAGATCATCACGCAGACGTCGAGGTTCTCGCGCGCCATCGTCCACAGCGACTGGATGGTGTACATCGCCGAGCCGTCGCCGATCATGCAGATGACCTTGCGGTCGGGGCAGGCGACCGCGGCGCCGACCGCGACCGGGCCGCCGAAGCCGATCGAGCCGCCCATGTTGTTCAGCCAGTCGTGCGGCGGCGCGCCGGCGCTGAACGGAAAGAAGCCGCGGCCCGTCGTCACCGATTCGTCGACCACGATCGCGCCTTCCGGCATGGTGGCGCCGAGCGCCTGGCCGAGGCCGTCCAGAGTGAACTTGCCGGTCGGGCGATCGGGCCGGTGGGCCTGGGCGACGCCGGCCGGCTTCTGGTTCATCGCATCGAGCTCCATCGCCAGCGCCTCGAGCGAGGCGAGCGGATCGCCGTCGACCGGACAGAGCGTGGTGATCTCGCAATCCTCGGGCGACAGCACCGACGGCTTGCCGGGATAGGCGAAGAAGGCATAGGGCGCCTTGGCGCCGACCAGCACCATCTGCTTGGTGCCCTTGAGCTGGGCCTGCGCCGTCTCGATCACGAAGTGCAGGCGCAACACCGGCACCCGACCGGCGCCGCGCTCGATGCGCGCCGTGCCGCCAGCGCCCTGCACCTTGCAGCCGGTCTTGGCGGCGATCTTGCCGGCAAGCTCGAGCCCGCGCGCGCGCAACGCCCGGCCGCCGATGAACAGCATCGACGACTGGCCGCTCTTCAGCGCCTTGGCGGCGGCGACCACCGCCTCGTTGGCGGGCTTCTGCGGCTGCGGCGTCTCCGGCGTCTCGGCCACACCCTCGGCCTCGGTCCAGGCGGTGTCCGCCGGCAGGATCAGGGTGGCGATCTGGCCGGGCGCCACGCGGGCGGCCTGGATGGCCGCGGCGCCGTCGGTCGCCACGGTCTTGGCGGTCGGCGAGGTCTTGACCCAATGCGAGAACGGCCGGGCGATGCCCTCGATGTCGGCGGTGAGCGGCGTGTCGTACTTGATGTGATAGAGCGCGTGCTCGCCCACGATATTGACGATGCCCGAGCCCGCTTTCTTGGCGTTGTGCAGGTTGGCGGCGGCATTGGCGAGACCCGGCCCAAGATGCAGCAGGGTCGACGCCGGCTTGTCCTTCATGCGGTAGTAGCCGTCGGCCGCACCCGAACAGACGCCCTCGAACAGGCCGAGCACGCAGCGCATGCCTTCGACGCGGTCGAGTGCGCCGACGAAATGCATCTCCGATGTGCCGGGGTTGGCGAAGCAGACCTCGACGCCGCCCTTGACCAGGGTCCGAACCAGACTCTCCGCACCGTTCATCCCGCGCTCCCGCCCGCTTGAATTGGGGCGCCACCCTAGGCCGCCAACCGGGTTCGCACCATGGGGTCATTTCGCCCCTCGTATTTTTATTCGTAATCAATCGGTTACGTGCTATAGTTCATGTAATGGAACGCTCCCTCGTTCGCTTCGAACAGACCCCCTCGCCGGCGCCCCTGTGGGCCGAGGCGGGGCACGATGCGTCGGCTTTTGGCGCGGCACTCGACCGTGTGTTCGGCGAGCCCCGCGACATCCATCTAATCCAGCACTTCGCGAGCGCCGGCGAGGCGGCCCTCGTGGCCGACGATCCGCTCGTCGTTCTGGCCAATCTGATCGACGGACTTGGCCTGCCGATGGCCGATTCGGTGCCCGCATCGATGCCGGAGCTCGCCGCGGTCTACGATTTCGCCGCGGCCGACGGTTTCAATACGCACGACCACTGGGTCTACGACGCCCACGCCTGATCACGAAGCGGTCGTCGGTCTTCCTGTCGCGTTGCCAATCGTTTGAGACGCCCCGACAGTCGCGCCCATGCGACGGTGCGTCCCCCTGCTGGTGTCGGCCCTGCTGGCGTTCGCGCTGCCGGCGGCGGCGCAGGAGCTGAAGATCGGGCTCAAGGCCGAGCCGAGCTCGCTCGATCCACAGTTCCACAATCTTGGCGCCAACAACCAGATCGCCCAGCACATCTTCGATCCGCTGGTCGCCCGCGACGCCCACCAGCTCGCCGTGCCGGCGCTGGCGCTGTCGTGGAAGCCGGTCGGCGACACGGTGTGGGAATTCAAGCTCCGGCCCGGCGTGACATTCCACGACGGCTCGCCCTTCACCGCCGAGGACGTGGTCTTCACCTTCGAGCGTGCGGCCAAGGTGCCGAACAGCCCCTCGCCCTTCACGTCGATCACGCGGCAGGCAACCAAGCTCGAGATCGTCGATCCGCTCACCTTGCGCATCTCGACCGCCGCGCCGGCGCCGTTGCTGCCGCTCGATCTTTCCGGCCTGCCGATCCTGTCGCACAAGGCGGCGGCCGGCGCGGCACCCGAAGGCAGGACGACCGCCGCGCTCGACCGCGGCGAGGGGCTGGTCGGCACCGGCCCGTTCAGGTTCGTCGAGTGGAAGCGCGGCGGCGAGTTGGTGCTGGCGCGCAACGAGACTTACTGGGGACCGAAGCCCGCCTGGGCGAAGGTGATCTTCCGCCCGATCGCCAACCAAGCCGCGCGCGTCGCCGCCCTGCAGGCGGGCGACGTCGACCTGATCGAGGATCCGCCGAGCGCCGATCTCGCCAAGCTCAAGAATGATGCCAGGCTCACCCTTGCCGAGGCGGTGTCGAGCCGCGTCATCTACATCGCGCTCGACAATTTCGCCGAGCCGTCGCCCGGCATCCCCGACACCAAGGGCAAGAACCCGCTGAAGGACAGACGGGTACGCGAGGCGCTGAGTCACGCCATCGACCGCACGGCCATCGTCGACAAGGTCATGGAGGGCGTGGCCCAGCCGGCCGGCGACCTGTTGCCCTCACCCGCCTTCGGGACCTCGCGGGACACCAGGCCCGACAGGTACGATCCGGCGGCGGCCCGCAGGCTGCTCGCCGAGGCGGGCTATGCCAAAGGCTTCTCGGTCATGCTCGGCACGCCCAATGGCCGCTACCTCGGCGACCTCAAGGTGGCGCAGGCGGTGGCGGCGATGTGGAGCCGCATCGGGATCAAGACCGAGGTCGAGGCGACCGCGCCGGCCGTCTTCTTCAAGAACCGCGACGAGTACAAGTACAGTGCCTACCTGGCGGGCTGGGGGGCGGAGTCGGGCGAGATGTCCAACCCGCTGCGCGCGCTCGCGGCCACGCCAAGTCGCGAGAAGGGGATGGGCGGCACCAATCGCGGCCGCTATTCCAATCCGGCAATGGATGCCAAACTCGAAGAGGCGATGCGCACGGTCGACGACACGAAGCGCGAGGCGCTGCTGCAGGAGGCGAGCCGGCTGGTGAGGGCCGACTATGGCCTGCTGCCGCTGTACTTCGAATTGTCGGTCTGGGCGCTGCGCCGCGATCTCAGCTACGCCGGCCGCGCCGACCAGGCGACGCTTGCGCAGTTCGTAAAACCCGTCGTCGCTATCCGCTAGAGGCACCCATGTCTGATGTACGCGTCACCTACCATCCCGAGATCTTCGATGTCCGCAACATCGACCAGGCACGCCAGATCATCCTGACCGGCGAGGGCTCGACCACGGACGAGCGCTGGGTCTCGGAGACGCCGTGGCTCGCCGACGAGATCTCCAATTCGATGACCATCACGCCGGACACCATCGTCATCGACTACGGCTGCGGCATCGGCCGGATGTCGAAGGAGCTGATCGACCGCTACGGTTGCCGGGTGATCGGCATCGACATCAGCGACAACATGCGCGCTCTGGCGATCGACTACGTGCGCTCCAACCGCTTCATGTCCTGCGCACCCGAGATGCTCGACGCGCTGGTCGCGCGCGGCCTCGTCGCCGACGCGGCGATCTCGATCTGGGTGCTGCAGCACTGCCTGAAGCCCAACGAGGATATCGACCGCATCGACCGGGCGCTGCGGCCCGGCGCGGCGTTCTTCCTGCTGAACAACGTCTATCGCGCGGTGCCGACGCGCGAGAAGGCCTGGGTCAATGACGGCCTCGACATCAAGGCGATGGTCGGCAAGCACTTCGCGAAGCAGCGTGAGGGCATCCCGCCGCTCGAGAAGACGCCCAAGGACCTGGTCGGCATCGTCTTCTGGGCGGCCTACCAAAAGGCGACGGCGTAGCCGCGTCATGTCTTCCGGACCGCGGACCTCCAGGTCCGCTCGGGACTCATGAGCGGACCTGGAGGTCCGCGGTCCGAATGCGCTAGGCCGCCGCGTCGCCCAGCTCGACCTGCACCAGGTTGACCCAGTAGGCGGCGCCCGTGGTCAGGATGTCGTCGCTGAAGTCGTAGAGCGGCGAGTGCACGTTGTGGCAGCCGCCTTCACCGGTGCCGCCGTTGCCGATCATGATGTAGGCGCCGGGCTTCTTCTCCAGCATGAAGGCGAAGTCCTCCGCGCCGGCGATCGGCGCGGTGTTGGCCTCGACATTCTCGCGGCCGACCGTCAGCGCCGCCGCCTCGACCGCGATCCTGGTCTGGTCGGGCGCGTTGACCAACGACGGGTAGCGGCGGTGATACTTCGAGATGGCCGCGCAGCCGCCCGCCCGGGCGATGCCCTCGGCGACCTCGGCGAGCCGGCGCTCGAGCAGGTTGCGCACCTCGGCCGAGAAGCTGCGCGCGGTGCCCTTGATCAGCACCTCCGACGGGATGACGTTGGGCGAGCCCGGCGTGCCGGCAATGATATGCCCGACGCTCAATACAGCCGCCTGGTGGGACGCCACGTTGCGGCCGATGATGCCCTGCACCGCGACGATGAACTGCGCCGCGACATAGGTCGGG
>VBAF01000274.1 GCA_005884705.1 Alphaproteobacteria bacterium | reverse complement strand
CTTGCCGATCAGCTCGGGCGGGATGTCGCCCTTCTCCGGATCGAGCTTGTTGGCGAGCGGCAGCACCTCCTTCAGGGCGAAGGCGCGCGCCGTCTCCTGGATCATGCGGCGCTCGTCGGTCATGTAGCCCATGGTTTTTCCTTCGTGGTTGCCCCAGCATTGTAGCAACAGTCGTTCGAGGAGAGTTTCGTGTTCCGATTCCTGCTGACCGCCCTGGCCCTCGTCCTTCCGGCGGCGCTGCACGCCCAGGACTGGCCGACCAAGCCGATCACGATCGACATGGGCTTCCCGGCCGGCTCGGGCGTCGACGTGGTGGCGCGCATGCTGCAGCCGTCGCTCGAGAAGACCTTCGGCCAGCGGCTGGTGATCGATTACAAGCCCGGCGCCGGCGGCAACGTCGCCTCCGAGCTGGTCGCCCGTGCGGCGCCCGACGGCTACACCTTCCTGCTCGGCACCGCGGCGACGCACGGCGTCAATGCCGCGCTCTACAAGCGGCTGTCGTTCGACGTCGAGGCCGACTTCACGCCGGTCTCGAGCCTGAACGACGTCTCCAACGTGCTGATGATCAACCCCAACGTGATCGACGCCGGCTCGGTCAAGGACTTCATCGCCAAGGTGAAGGCGGCGCCCGGCAAGTACAACTACGCCTCGACCGGCAACGGCACCGGCACCCATCTCGCCTTCGCCGAGTTCGTGCACAAGGCCGGGCTCGACATGGTGCACGTGCCCTACAAGGGCGGGCCGGAGGCGATCCAGGGCGTGCTGGCCGGCGATGTCTGCTGCATCTTCAACCAGGTGCAGACGGCGCTGCCGCACTGGCGCGCCGGCAAGGTGCGGTTGCTCGGCGTCACCACCAGCAAGCGCGTGCCGGCGATCCCCGACATCCCGACGATCGACGAGGCGGGCGTGGCGGGCTACGAGAGCTACACTTGGTTCGGCATCTTCGCGCCCAAGGGCCTGCCGCAGCCGATCGCGCAGAAGATGAACGCCGCGCTGAAGGTCGCGCTCGACGATCCCGAAACGCAGAAGAAGATGGCCGATCTCGGCAACACCCCGCGCTACGAGACGCTCGAGCAGTTCAAGGCGACGGTCCACAACGACCGCCTGAAATGGGCCGAGGTGGTGAAGACCGTCGGCGCGACGATCGACTGATCGCCCTTCAGATCAGGAAAACGCCTTTGCCGTCCGACTGCTTGTCGAACAGCGTGTAGGCCTCGTCCGCCTGGTCGAGCGTCCACTGGTGCGTGAACAGCCTGTCGACGTCGATCCCGCGCTCGACACAGAACTCGGCGCACTCCGCCTGGATGACCGTCGAGAATGTCCAGGAGGCGATCAGGTTGAGCTGCCGGCGCAGCAGGTGCGGGCTGACGTCGATCGTCACGTCGCCGCCCTCGCCGACGAAGCACATCGTGCCCCAGACCTTGGTGCTGCGGATGGCGTTGAGGCGCGCCTCCCGGTTGCTCGACGTGTCGAGCGTGAGGTCGGCGTAGCGGCCGTGCGTCAGCTCCTTGATGGCCGCGACCGGATCGTTGGAGCCGGGATCGACCAGCTCGTCGGCGCCGAACTCCTTGGCGCGCGCTAACCGTTGCGGGTTGACGTCGAGCGCGATCACCCGCGCGCCCATCGCCTTGGCGAATTGCGTCCCGGCCAGGCCGACCGGCCCCTGACCGAAGATGGCGATGGTGTCGCGGCCGGAGAGATTCAGGCGCCGCAGCGCGCCATAGGCCGTCCCCGAGCCGCAGGAGATCGCGGCACCAGCGGAGAAGCTCAGCGCATCGGGCAGCGGCACCATCGTATTGGCCGGCACCTTCAGGTACCGGGCGTGCCCGCCGTGCGAATTGCCGCCGTAGACCTTTACCGGCACCTCCTGGCAGAGCTGCTGCCAGCCGGACCGGCAATGGCTGCATTGGGTGCAGCCCTGGTAGTGGTGCACCATCATGCGATCGCCGACCTTCGCCTCGGCGTCGGTCACGCCGGAGCCCACGGCGACGACCACGCCGCACGGTTCGTGCCCGGCGATGGTGCCGGTCGCGTGGCTTTTCGGCCGGCGGTACTGATGGTCATGTTCCTCTCCCCCGCTAGGGGGAGAGGTTAGGTGAGGGGGTTGCGCGAGCTTTCGATGCCCCCTCACCCAGCCTCTCCCCCTAGCGGGGGAGAGGAGCATGAAAGAAAAGCATGAGCGGGCCGGAGGCCCGCGCTCCCTTGTGCCTCAGGAGGACGACCATGACCGCGACTTACCAAGTCCTGGTGGACGACATGAAGGCGCTGGGCGTCGAGCAGGTCTTCGGCCTGATGAGCGACGACACCGCGGTGTTTGCCACGGCGCTCGACAGTTCCGGCATCCGCTTCTACGGCGCGCGGCACGAGAACAACGCGATCGCGATGGCCGAGGGTTATGCCTATCGCACCGGCGGTCTCGGCGTCGCAGTGATCGGACGCGGACCGGCCACGGCGAACGGGCTGCACGCCGCCACCTATGCCAGCCGCACCGGCTCACGCGTGCTGATCATCTATGGCGAGGCGGCGGTGTCGACCGGCGCCGCCAATTCGATCGGTCCGGACTACAAGGGCTTCAACGCGACCGGTGTGCTCGGCGCGGCCGGCATCCGGACCTTCGTCGCGACCAGCCCCGCGGCCGCCCGGGGGGCTTTGGCGGACGCCGCCGCGGCGGCGCTGCAAGGCGGGACGGCGGCGTTGCTGCTGCCGGTCAACGTCCAACTGGCCGACATGGATGTTGCCGATGGGGCCGCGGCGCCTCAGCCGAAGCGCTCTCAGCCGGCGCCGGCCGCGCCGCGGCCGCAGGCGATCGAAGCGGCCGTCGCCGTGGTGCGGCAAAGCCGCAAGCCGCTGATCATCGCCGGCCTCGGCGCGCACCGCGCCAGTGCCAAGGCAGCGCTCGAGCAGCTCGCCGACCGGATCGGCGCCCTGCTGGTCACCTCGGCCCGCGGCAAGGACCTGTTCCGTGGCCATCCCTGCAATCTCGGGATCGTCGGCTCGTTTTCGCATTCCGCCGCCCGGCGGATGATTGCCGAGGCAGATTGCGTCCTGGTGTTCGGCGCCGGGCTCAACCTTCTCACCATGAGCTTCGGCCATTCGCTGCCCAAGGTGCCGCTCGTCCAGGTCGATACCAGTCGCAGCAACATTGGCCGCTGGCATCCCGCCGATGTCGCCGTGGTCGGGGATGCGCGCTTGGCGGCGGAAGCCCTGCTGGCGGCGCTGCCGGCCGGCTCGAACGCCGAGCGGCCGTTCCGCTCCGAAGAGACGCTGCGCTTCCTCGCCGAATTCGACATCGCCCGCGACTTCCAGCCGGCCAACACGGCGCGCACGATCGATCCGCGCGCGCTCGGCGCGGCACTCGACAAGCTTCTGCCGCCGAACCGCAATCTGGTCTACGACGCCGGCAACTTCCTCGGCATCGTGCCCTATCTTTCCGTGCCCGGGCCGGGCCACTTCAAGCTGACCAGCGATTTCGCCTCGATCGGGCTCGGCTTCGGCACGGCGCTGGGCGTGGCCAAGGCGCGGCCGGCTGAGACCACGATTCTGGTGATCGGCGACGGCGGCTTCCTGATGACGATGGGAGAGCTCGAGACGGTGGTGCGCGAGGACCTGCCCTTGGTCGTCGTGCTGATGAACGATTGCGCCTATGGCGCGGAGTTGCACTTTCTCAAGATGCGCGACCTGCCGGTGGCGAAGTCGGTGTTCCCCGACGTCGATTATGCGCCGATCGCCGAGGCCTTCGGCTTCCAGGCAGCGACCGTGCGCACGCTCGACGATCTCGAGAAGCTGGCGCCAATGCTGGCCCGACCGGACGGGCCGCTGTTCCTCGACTGCAAGCTGAACGCCGCCGTCGCCGCGCCATTCATGAGCGAGTTCCACGAGTTCGAGACAAGGCAGCACTGAGCCGACGGACCCCGCGGGCGGCCGTCGCCGTCTAGGTCTGAAGGCAGCTGAACACCGACTTGTAGTTGACGCCCTCCATGCCCTCGACCGCCTGGCTGTAGGGCCGGCCCTTGCAGGTCCGCTCCATGATCCGCCGTGCCACCTCTCGGGCGCGCTCGGCTTCCAGCTCGTAGTCGGGGTTGATCACCATCGTCGAGCGCTGCACCAGCAGGCGATACTGGTTGGGCACGCCGGTCGAGCCGACGCGCACCGTGAACTTGCGCCCTTCGACCGTGATCGGCTCGGCCTGCGTGCCTTCCAGTGGGTCGACCTTGTAGCAACCGGCCAGCAGCGTCGCCGCCGCGACCAGGCAAGACATCGCGAGCTTCATGATAGCGCATCCTCCTTGATCATCGCCGCGCCCTTCTCGCCGATCATGATGGTCGGCGCGTTGGTGTTGCCGGTGGTCAGCGTCGGCATCACCGAGGCGTCGATTACCCGCAGGCCCTGGATGCCGCGCACCCGCAGGCGCGAATCGACCACCGCGCGCGGATCCTCGCCCATCTTGCAGGTGCCGACCGGATGATAGAGCGTGTTGCCGAACTTGCGGGCATACGACACGACCTCGTCGTCGCTCCGGATGTCGGGGCCGGGCGAGGTCTCGCCGAGGCTGTACGGGGCGAGCGCGGGCTGGCTGAAGATGCGCCGTACGTGCCGGGTGCCGCCCAGCAGCGCCAGCTCGTCGGTGCGGCTGGTGAAGTAGTTGGGCTTGATCGCCGGCCGTGCGAAGGGATCGGCCGAGGTCGCCATGACGGTGCCGCGGCTGTCGGGCTTGACCACGCAGACCACGCAGCTCATCGCCGGCTTGTCGTCGAGCTGGCCGAACTTCAGCGTGTTGGTGCTGCCCGGCGTGAACAGCAGCTGCAGGTCGGGCGAGGCGAGGCCCTCGCGACTGTCGGCGAAGACCTGCGCGGTGGTGACGCCGAAGGTGAGCGCGCCGTTGCCCATCAGGAAGAACTTGGGGATCTCGGGCAGATAGCCGGGAAAGCGCGCCAGCTCGTTCACCGTGCGCGTGCCCTGTATCCGATGCACCAGACGGATCACGTAGTGGTCGATCAGGTTGGCGCCAACGCCCGGCAGGTCATGCAGCACGGGAACGCCGAGCGACTGCAGGTGCGCGGCCGGGCCGATGCCCGAGACCTGCAGGATGTGCGGCGAGTTCACCGTGCCGCCCGACACGATCACCTCGCGGTTCGCCTTGACCGTCGTCGTGTTGCCGCCGCGGATGAACTCGACGCCGATGCATCGCTTGCCCTCGAACAGCAGCTTGCCGGTCTGCGCGTCGGTCTCGACCCGGAGATTTGGCCGGTGCTTCGCCTCGCGCAGGAAAGTCTGAGCCGTCGAGCCGCGCCAGCGGCCGCGCCGCGTCATCTGCGAGTAGCCGACGCCGTAGCGCTGGTGGCCGTTGAGGTCGGGATTGAAGGGGAAGCCCGCCTCCTGCGCCGCCTTCACGAAATGATGGGTGAGCGGCAGGATGGTGCGGTAGTCCTCGACCTTGAGCGGCCCGTCCTGGCCGCGCACCTCGGGGTCGCCCTTCTGCGCGTAGGTCTCGGCCTTCCTGAAGAAGGGCAGCACGTCGTCATAGCTCCAGCCGCGGCAGCCCATCTGCGCCCAGCCGTCGAAGTCGGCCGGCGCGCCGCGCACATAGAGCATGCCGTTGATCGAGGAGGTGCCGCCCAAGGTGCGGCCGCGCGGCCAGTCGAGCCGCCGTTCGCCCGAGCTCTGTTCCGGCTCTGTCGTGTAGTTCCAGTTCACCAGCGGATTGCGCAGCAGCTTGCGCATCGCCGCCGGTATGTGGATCCAGGGATACCAGTCGGTCGGTCCCGCCTCGAGCAGGATCACCGAGGCGCCGGTCTCCGACAGCCGCGCCGCAACGGTGCAGCCCGCCGAGCCCGCGCCGACCACGACAAAGTCCGCCTGCATCACGTTCCCCCTAGAGAGTGCCGGCCCGCTTGTCCCGCGGCACGAAGTAGTCCGTCGGCGCGAGCTCGGGATCCTCCTGATTGAACATGTTCTCGACGTGCTGCGCCACGTCGGCCCTGAACAGGCTATGCGAAATTGCCTGGACGAGCCGCGGCGAACCGACGAACAGGCCGGGAATGTCGCCCGCGAGAGCGCCCTGGCTCAGGATGCTGCCCCAGTTGAACAAATGAATGTCGCCAAGCCGCGGCGTGCGGCCCAGTGCCTTCTCCCTCAGCTCGAAGCCCGGCCCGAGATAGGGATAGAGCGCCGCCTCGGCATTGGCATTGGCGTCCTTGGGCGAACGCGTGTCGCCCCACGTCTTGATGTTGTCCGCGAAGGCCGCGAGCTCGGGCCGGCGGCTCATGTCGACATCGAAGCCGGTACCCATCAGCACGGCGTCGAAGCGCTCGATGGCCTTGCTGGTCTTCACGGTGACGCCGTCGCTATCGATCATCACGTCGAGCCACGGCTCGGCGAAGCGGAAGCCGAAGCCCGGCAGCTTCTGCACCCGCAGCACCGATTCGTGCGGCGGCGGTGAGCCGGCGGCCAGCATGTAGGTGTAGATCTTCCAGCGCCAGTCATCGTCGAGCATGGCCTGGCCGCGCTGGAAGCCGGCGAAGGAGACCCCCTTCGACTTGTTGACCTGCGGCAGGTGCGGACGCCGGGCATAGCAGATCGCCTCGCGCGCGCCGGTTTCGAGCGCCGTCGCCGCATTGTCGACCGCGGTCGCCAGCACGCCCAGCACGCCGATGCGCTTGCCGGCGAACGTGCCGAAGTCGATCTCTTCGAGCGTGTGGAAGGCCTTGCCCTTGCGATCGTTCGGATCGAACGAGGGGAACTTCGGCCATTTGAATCCGCCCGCGCCGTCGCGGCCGTTGGCCAGCACGAGCTTGCGGACATGGACCCTCTCGCCGGTCGACAGGGTTGCCTCGAGGTACCGCTCGCCGGGCTCGACGCGCTGCAGCGCCACGCCGTTCTCGACCGGCAGGTCGACCACCTTGCGCACCCACAACAGGTAATCCATCCAGTCGAGGCGCTTCACCTTGTAGAGCTTGTCCCAGCCGTCGAGCCCGTGCTGCGCCTCGTACCAGGCGCGGAAGGTGAGGGACGGCACGCCGAGATCGGGCCCGGTCAGGTGCTTGGGCGAACGCAGGATCGGCATGCGCGCCGTGGTGTTCCACGGCCCCTCGCGGCGGTACGGCGCCTGGTCGATCACCCGGATGTTGCGGATGCCCTCGCGCAGCAAATTCCAGCCTGCGGTCTGGCCGCACATGCCGGCGCCGACCACCAGCACGTCGAGCACGCGCCTTCCATCGGGCGTAAGGCGCTCGGGCACCCAGTTGGCGGCAGGATAGTTCAGCCGGGCGAGATCGCGCCGCGCGATCCGCTCGGCTTCGGCAAGCCCTTCACTCTCGACAAGATCGGCCATGCCGTGCTTCTAGCAGGGCACAACCCCGGGAGAAATTGCCATGCGCGGCCGCCAGGTCTTGATGCAAACGCTCATCAATCACGGGGTCGAGCGCATCTTCGGCAATCCCGGCACGACCGAAAGCCCCTTGCTCGATTCGCTGCTCGACTATCCGAGCCTGCAGTACGTCGTGCACCTGCACGAGGGCGTCGCCGTCGGCGCGGCGAACTTCTACGCCCAGGCGAGCGGCAAGACGGCGTTCGTGAACCTTCACGTGGCGCCGGGCCTCGGCAACGCGATCGGCATGATCTACGGCGCGCTCAAGGCCAATTCGCCGATGGTGGTGACGGCGGGCCAGCAGGACACGCGCGCGCGCCTGCGCGATCCGGTGCTCGGCCACGACCTCGTGGCGATGGCGGCACCGGTCACCAAATGGAGCGTCCAGGTCGAGCGCGCCGACGAGCTCGGCCCGATCCTGCAGCGCGCCTTCAAGATCGCCAACGAGGCGCCGGCCGGACCGGTGTTCGTCGCCCTGCCGATCAACATGATGGAGCAGGAGACCGAGATTGCGCCGGGCAAGCCCGCGACGCTGTTCGCGGCGAGCCGGCCCGATCCGGCCGGCATCGCCGCGATGGTCAAGCTGCTGTCGGCCGCCAAGAGCCCGGCGATCGTGGCGGGCGACGACGTGGCGCGCGCCGGCGCGGACAAGACGCTGGCGAAGCTGGTCGAGAAGCTCGGCGCCTCGGTGTGGTTCGAGGGCCTGCGCGCGCGCAATGGCTTTCCGACCGACCATCCGGCCTATCGCGGCACGCTCGCCTTCGACGCGCCGGGCGTGGCCAAGCAGTTCGCCGGCAACGACCTGGTGCTGCTGATCGGCGGGCCGTTTTTCGAGGAAGTCTGGTATGCGCCCGGCGCGCCGTTCCCGGCCGGCTGCAAGGTGCTGCAGATCGAGGCGGCGCCGGCGCGGCTGGCCTACAATTTCGCGGTCGATGCCGGCGTCGTCGCCGATGTCGGCGCGGCGCTCGAGGCACTCGAGGCGGCGGTCGGCAAGGGGAACGGCGCGGCTCAGCGCAACGAGGCGATGAAGGCGCAGAAGGGCGCCGACGATGCTGCGCAAAACGCGCGGGTCGAGAAGGCGTGGTCGCGCTCGCCGACCTCGATGGCGCGCTGCATGGCCGAGATCAAGGCGGGTGCGCCGAAGGACGTGGTGGTGGTCGACGAGACCATCACCGCCAACCTCGACCTGTTCAAGACCTTCACTTTCAAAGGCCCGGGCGACTATTTCAGCGGCCGCGGCGGCGGCATCGGCCAGGGCGTCGCCGGCGCGCTCGGCGTCGCGGTGGCTGACCTCAAGCGGCCGATCCTCTGCCTGTCGGGCGACGGCTCGTCGATGTATTCGATCCAGGCGCTGTGGACGGCGGCGCATCACGACCTGCCGATCGTGTTCGTGATCCTGGCCAACCGCGAATACCGCGTGCTGAAGCACAATATCGACGCCTACCGCCTGCGCTTCGAGGTCAAGAGCAACAAGCCCTATGCGCACATGGACTTGACCGTCCCGGCGCTGGGCTTCGTCGACCTGGCGCGCGGTATGGGCGTCGCCGGCACCCACGTCACCAAGGCCGACGGCATCAAGGCAGCGGTCGCCGCCGCCTTCGCCTCCGGCAAGCCGCACCTGCTCGAGATCGAGATCGAAGGGAAGCGTTAGTCCCCCAGCAGAAGAGCTACTTCTTCTTCCCTCTGACCTTCACCATCGAGCGCACCTTGGCTTGATGGGCGCGGGCGGCGTTGGTCAGCATCGGCAGGTCGTTGCCGGCAAGCAGCAGTTTCATGCCCTTGCCGATGTAGAGCGACAGCAGCTCCTCGCTGTAGGCGCCGCCCATGCCCGGCCACTTCCTGTGCTTCTTGCAGGCAGCCACAACCTTATCGACGGCCTCCTGGATCTTCGGGTGCCCGTTCTCGCCCGGGATGCCGAGCTCGACCGACAGGTCGCTCGAGCCGACCAGCAGGCAGTCGATGCCGGGCACCGCGGCGATCGCCTCGGCGTTGCGCACCGCCTTGGGCGTTTCGATCATCACCGTGATCAGGGTGTTGTCGTTGCTGCGCTTGATCATGTCGGCCATCTTCATCGGCGCGTAGTCGAATTGCGCCTGGCCGCCGCCGACCGAGCGATGGCCGATCGGCGCATAGCGCAGCCGGTCGGCGATCTCGCGCGCCTCCTCTGCGGTGTCGACGTGCGGGATGACGATGCCCAGCGCACCGCCGTCGAGCAGACGGGTCGCCATGGCGAGCTCGCCGTAGGGCACGCGTACGATCGGCGCGATTCCGGAATCCTGGGCGGCGACGCAGATCTCGGCCGCGTTCTCGATCCCCATCACGCCGTGCTCGAGATCGAGGAACAGCCAGTCGAAGCCGGCCGCCTTCATCACCTTGATGATGTCGACGTTGCGCACCAGTCGCACACCGATGCCGACCGCGAGCTGGTTCCTCCTGAGCCGCGCCTTGGCGGCATTGACTGCTGTGGCCATGTGGTTCCCCCCGGGCTTTCGCCCTGTCGTTGGCAGGGCTAGGCTAGCTCCCATGACTTTCCATGTCGAACGGATCGACCATGTCGTGCTGCGGGTCCGCGACCTGCCGGCGATGGTGCGGTTCTACGAGCAGGCGCTGGGCTTCAAGGTCGAGCGTCGGCTGGAGCGGCTCAGCCTGGTGCAGATGCGCGCCGGGGCCTCGATGCTCGACCTGGTCCTGGGCGAACGGCCTGTCTCGGGCGGCAACATGGATCACCTGTGCTTCCGCATCGAGCCGTTCGACCGGCCGAGCATCGAAAGCCGGCTTTCGCCGCTCGGCATTACGGTGGGCGAAACGGTCGAGCGTTATGGTGCGGAAGGCACGGGTTTCTCGGTGTATTTCAACGATCCCGAGGGCAACCAGATCGAGCTCAAAGGCCCGTCGAAGGGGTCCGCGTCGCCTTGACGCTAGGGCGTTGCAGATGGTCTGCTGGCGCCGCAACAAGCAAGACAAATAGAGTTCAGCGTTAGCGTCCGCCTGGGAGGAAGTGTCTATGCGTTTGCGTTTGGCGATCTTGGCCGCGTCTTGTGCTGCCTGTGTGATGGCGGCGGTGCCTTCTTTCGCCCAGAAGTCCGGCGGCACGTTGCGCATCTCGCATCGTGACAATCCGCCGAGCGCCTCGATCCACGAAGAGTCGACGATCTCGGTGAACCAGCCCTTCATGGCCGTGTTCAACAACCTCGTCCTGTTCGATCCCAACGAGAAGGTGAACAGTCCCGACCACATCGTGCCCGATCTCGCCGAGAGCTGGTCCTACAATGGCGACCAGACCCAGCTCACCTTCAAGCTGCGCCAGGGCGTGAAGTGGCACGACGGCAAGCCGTTCACCTCGGCCGACGTCAAGTGCACCTGGGATGCGCTCGCCGGCCACGTCTCCGAAGACAAGGCGATCATCCGCAAGAACCCGCGCAAGCTCTGGTACTCGAACCTGAAAGAAGTGAAGGCCAACGGCGACTTCGAGGTCACCTTCGTGCTCGGCCGGCCGCAGCCGTCGTTCCTGACCATGCTCGCCGGCGGCTACTCGCCGGTCTATGCCTGCCACGTGCCCGACCGGGTGATGCGCTCCAAGCCGATCGGCACTGGCCCGTTCAAGGTGGTCGACTTCAAGCGCAACGAATCCATCAAGCTGGTCAAGAACCCGGACTACTGGAAGAAGGGCAAGCCCTACCTCGACGCGATCGACTGGAAGATCGTGCCCAACCGCAGCACGCGGCTGCTCGGCTTCCAGTCGGGCGAGTTCGACATGACGTTCGATTCGGACGTCACCTTTCCGCTGCTCAAGGACGTCAAGTCCTCCAAGGCCGATGCGGTCTGCGAGGCGCGACCGACCAACGTCAGCTCGAACCTGCTGGTCAACCGCGACAAGGAGCCGTTCAACAATCCCGAGATCCGGCGCGCCATGGTGCTGGCGCTCGACATCAAGGCGTTCCACGACATCCTGAGCCAGGGCAACGACCTCGACGGCGCCGCCATGCTGCCGCCGCCGCAAGGCTTCTGGGGCATGCCCAAGGAGCAGCTGCCGGCCCTGCTCGGCCACGCGCCCGACCGGGAAAAGAGCCTGGCCGAGGCCCGCGAGCTGATGAAGAAGGCGGGCTTCGGGCCCGACAAGCCGCTCCGCATAAAGGTCTCGACGCGCAACATTGCGATCTATCGCGATCCGGCAGTGATCCTGATCGACCAGCTCAAGCAGATCTACATCGAGGGCGAGCTCGAGCCGATCGACACCACCGTCTGGTACACCAAGGTGCAGCGCGGCGACTACCAGGTCGGCATGAACCTGACCGGCGTCGGCATCGACGACCCCGACGTGAACTTCTACGAGAACTACTATTCGACCTCGGACCGCAACTACAGCCGCTACAAGAACCCCGAGGTCGACAAGCTGATCGATGCGCAGTCGGCCGAGACCGACCGCGAGAAGCGCAAGAAGCTGGTCTGGCAGATCGAGAAGATCCTGGCCGACGACGTCGCGCGGCCGATCATCGGCTACAATGTCGCCAACACCTGCTGGGATCCCAAGGTCAAGGGCATCGTGCTGCAGGTCAACAGCATCTACAACGGCTGGCGTTTCGACGACGCCTGGCTCGATCGGTGACGGTGATGGCGTTCCGTCGTCCCGACCGAAGCCGAGCGAAGCGAGGCGTAGTGGAGGGACCTTGTATCGACAACTTGCGGCCAGTTGTCGATAGAAGGTCCCTCCACTCCGCTTCGCTACGGTCGGGACGACGGGAACGGAGGCTCTGACATGGGCTCATACCTCATCCGCCGCTTGCTGCTGATGGCGCTCACCCTGTTCGGGATGTCGGTGCTGATCTTCGTGATGCTGCGGCTGGTGCCGGGCAACATCGCCGACATCCTGGTCGACGCCTCGGGCGCCGCCACGAGCTTGGCATCGACCGGCCGATCGCCGAGCAGTACGTGACTTGGGTCACCGGCCTGGCGCACGGCGATCTCGGCTACGCCTACGTCTCCGAGCGGCCGGCGATCGAGGAGATCGCGCCGCGCATCCCGATCAGCGCCAAGCTCGCCGGCATGGCGATCTTCTTTGCGATTCTGTTCGGCGTGCCGTTCGGCGTGATCAGCGCGGTGCGGCAGAATACCGGGCTCGACTACTTCCTCAGGGTGCTCAGTCTCAGCGGGCTGTCGTTACCAAGCTTCTGGCTCGGCCTCCTGGTGCTGATGGCGTCGGTCCACTGGTTCGGCACCATCCCGATCTACGACAGCAATCCGCAGGCTTCCGCAGCTCGGCGCTGATCATGCGGCTGACGCGATCCTCCATGCTCGAAGTGCTGCGCCAGGATTATATCCGCACCGCCCGCGCCAAGGGCGCATCCGATGCTTCGGTCAACTACCACCACGCGCTGCGCAACGCGATCCTGCCGGTCGTCACCGTGATCGGCATCGAGGCGGCGTTCCTGGTCGGCGGCCTGATCGTCACCGAGACGGTGTTCAACATCCCCGGCGTGGCGCGGTTCCTGGTGGAGGCGATCCTGTGGCGCGACTATCCGATCGTGCAGAATCTGGTGATGCTGATCGCCTTCGTGGTGGTCACCGTCAACTTCCTGGTCGACATGGCCTACATGGTCCTCGACCCCCGCATCAAGTTCGCGGAGTGATGCCATGGCCGTAATCAATCACGAAGCCGAACTCTCGCGCGCCGGCGCGCACATCACCGGCTGGTGGAGCCGCATCCTGTTCTTCGCCCGGCGCTATCCGCTGGGCGCGGTCGGCGCGGTGATCGTCACGCTGTTCGTCCTGACGGCGGTCTTCGCCGACGTCATCGCACCGACCGACCCGACCGCGACCAACTCCAAGTTCTCGCTCGCCCGGCCCAGCAGCCTGTTCTGGCTGGGCGCCGACTTCATGGGCCGCGACATGTACAGCCGCATCGTCCACGGCGCGCGCATCTCGCTCGCCGTCGGCGCCGGAGCCATGGGCCTGGGCGCGCTGATCGGCATCAGCGTCGGCCTGGCCAGCGGCTATCTCGGCGGCTGGTTCGACCTGCTCGTGCAGCGCCTGCTCGACGTCATGCAGGCCCTGCCCTTGCTGGTCATGGCGATCGTCATGGCGGCCTCGCTCGGGCCGTCGCTGCGCAACACCATCATCGCCATCGCCATCCCGCTGGTGCCAACGGTGGCCCGCGTGGTCCGGTCCAACACGCTGTCGCTGCGCGAGCAGCCGTTCGTCGAGGCGGCGCGCGCCGTCGGCATGGGCGAGGTGCGCATCGCCGTTCGCCACGTGCTGCCCAACACCCTGGCGCCGCTGATCGTGCTGGCGACCGCCCAGCTCGGCTCGGCGATCCTGGTCGAGGCGTCGCTCAGCTTCCTCGGGCTCGGCATTCCCGAGCCGCATCCGTCATGGGGTCGCATGTTGTCGGAGTCAGCCGCCGAGTATGTCCGCACGGCGCCGTGGCTGGTGATCTTCCCCGGCGTCGCCATCAGCCTGACCGTGTTCGGCACCAACCTGCTGGGCGACGCGCTGCGCGACATCCTCGATCCCCGTCAACGCTCATGAGGCAGCGTTCATGACGGATCTGCTCGAAGTCGAAAATCTCGGCACCTGGTTCTATACGCGGCAAGGCATCGTCAAGGCGGTCGACGGCGTCGATTTCGGCGTCGCCTCGGGCGAGACCCTGGCGATCGTCGGCGAATCGGGCTGCGGCAAGAGCATGACCGCGCTGTCGTTGATGCGGCTCATTCCCGATCCGCCCGGCCGCATCGTCTCGGGGCAAATCAAGCTCGGCGGCAAGGACCTCTTGAAGCTCTCCGAGGAGGAGATGCGCCGGGTCCGCGGCAACGACATCTCGATGATCTTCCAGGAGCCGATGACCAGCCTCAACCCGGTCATGACCATCGGCAAGCAGATCAGCGAGGCGTTGATCCTGCATCGCGACCTCGACAAGAAGGCGGCGTACAAGCGCGCCATCGAGATGCTCGACCTGGTGAAGATCCCCGAGCCGCAGCAGCGGGCGCGGGAATATCCGCACCAGCTCTCGGGCGGCATGCGCCAGCGCGCCATGATCGCCATGGCGCTGGCCTGCAATCCGAAGGTGCTGATCGCCGACGAGCCGACCACGGCGCTCGATGTCACCATCCAGGCGCAGATCCTGGAACTGATCGTCGAGCTGCAGCGCGAGTTCGGCGCCGCCGTGATCCTGATCACCCACGATCTCGGCGTGGTCGCCGAGACCGCGCGCCGCGTGATCGTGATGTATGCCGGCCGCAAGGTCGAGGAGGCGTCGGTCGGCGAGCTGTTCGCCCATCCGCTGCACCCCTATACGCGCGGCCTCTTGAACTCGATCCCGCGGCTCGACCTCTTGCGTGGCGAGGCGCAGGCCGACAATGGCCGCCTGCAGGAGATCCCGGGCATCGTGCCGCCATTGTTCGCGCTGCCCGAGGGCTGTGCCTTCGCGCCGCGCTGCCCGCGCGCCGACGACAAGTGCCGCGTCGACCGGCCTCCGTACGAACAGAAGATGTCCGCTCACTGGGCGGCCTGCTGGCATCCCCATGAGTAACGTGCCCGTCCTCGAGGTGAAGGACCTCAAGAAGCATTTCCCGGTGCGCAAGGGTCTGCTGCGCCGCACGGTCGGCCACGTCTATGCCGTCGACGGCATCAGCTTCACCATCGGCGAGGGCGAGACGCTGGGCCTGGTCGGCGAATCGGGCTGCGGCAAGTCGACCGCCGGCCGCGCCATCCTGCGCCTGATCGAGCCGACCAGCGGCACGGTGAAGGTGCTGGGGCGCGACATCGCCCCGCTCACCAAGAAAGAGCTGCGGCCCTACCGGCAGCAGATGCAGATCGTCTTCCAGGACCCGTTCTCCTCGCTCAACCCGCGCATGACGGCGGGCGAGATCGTCGGCGAGCCGCTCTACGTGCACGGGATCAAGGGCCGCAAGGAGCGGCTCGACCGGGTAGCGGCCCTGTTCGACCGGGTCGGCCTGCGGCCGGCGCAGATGTCGAACTATCCGCACCAGTTCTCGGGCGGCCAGCGCCAGCGCATCGGCATCGCCCGGGCGCTCGCGCTCGGGCCCAAGCTGATCGTCGGCGACGAGCCGGTTTCGGCGCTCGACGTCTCGATCCAGGCGCAGGTCATCAACCTGTTGCAGGACCTGCAGCGCGAGCGGCGGCTCAGCTACCTGTTCATCAGCCACAATCTCGCGGTGGTCGAGCATATCAGCCACCGCATCGCGGTGATGTATCTCGGCCGCATCGTCGAGCACGCCGACACGCGGACGATCTTCACGAACCCGCAGCATCCCTATACCGAGGCGCTGCTGTCGGCCGTGCCGGTGCCCGATCCGGCGATCAAGCGCCAGAAGCGGGTGCTGCAGGGCGACGTGCCGAGCCCCGTCAATCCCCCCTCGGGCTGCCACTTCCACACCCGCTGCCCCTATGCGGTGGCCCGCTGCAAGGTCGAGACGCCGTTGCTGCGCGAAATTGCGCCGGGGCATCACGTTTCCTGTCATCTGCGCTAAGCTGCCTCTCCTAAAGGGAGGCAACCAATGGCCGATTGGGACTACATCATCGTGGGCGGCGGCTCGGCGGGCTGCGTGCTGGCCAACCGGCTGAGCGAGGATCCGTCCGTCAAGGTGCTGCTGCTCGAGGCGGGGCCGCGCGACAAGTCGATGTGGATCGACATCCCGGCCGGCTTCACCAAGCTCCTGAACCACGACAAGCTCAACTGGAACTTCGAGATGGAGGCGGAGGACGGCATGGCCGGCCGCCGCATCCCGTGCCCGCGCGGCAAGACGTTGGGCGGCTCGTCGTCGATCAACGGCATGCTCTACGTGCGCGGCCAGCCGCTCGACTACGACACCTGGGGCCAGCTCGGCAATCGCGGCTGGTCCTACGAGAGCATCCTGCCCTACTTCAAGAAGTCAGAGCACTACGAGGGCAAGGGCGACGACTCGCGCGGCAAGGGCGGGCTGCTGAACGTGCGCGACATGGAGGAGCGCCACCTGCTGTGCGACGCCTTCATCGACGCCGCCGAGGGCTCGGGCTTCCCGCGCAACACCGACTACAACAACGGCACGCAGGAGGGCTTCGGCTACTACCAGGTGACGATCAAGGACGGCAAGCGCTGGTCGGCGGCGCGCGCCTTCCTCGACCCGGCCCGGTCGCGGCCCAACCTCAGGATCGAGACCGAGGCGCTGACCGACAAGGTTCTGCTCGAGGGCAAGCGCGCGGTCGGTGTGGCCTACAGCGTGCACGGCCAGAAGCGCGAGGCGCGGGTCAACCGCGAGGTCATCGTCTCCTGCGGCTCGGTGCAGTCGCCCGGCGTTCTGGAGCATTCCGGCATCGGCCAGCCCGAGCTGCTCAAGAAGCACGGCATCGCGGTGAAGCATGAGCTGAAGGGCGTCGGCGAGAATTACGGCGACCACTTCGCGCCGCGCCTGAACTGGCGCATCAACCAGAAGATCACGCTCAACGAGCAGAGCCGCGGCTTGGCGCTGCTCAAGGAAATCGCCAAGTACTACACCAGCGGCAGCGGCATCCTGACCTGGACCGCCGGCGTGGTGTTCGGCTTCGTGCGCACGCGGCCGGGGCTGGAGACGCCCGACATGCAGTTCCACATGGCGCCGGCGAGCTACGATTCGGCGCAGAAGCGGCTGCTGGAGCGCGAGC
>VBAF01000273.1 GCA_005884705.1 Alphaproteobacteria bacterium | reverse complement strand
CTTCTTGTTGCGCAGCCCGAAGGCCAGATTGTCGTACACGCTCATGTGCTGATAGAGCGCGTAGTTCTGGAACACCATGGCGACGTCGCGGTCGCGCGGCGGCAGGTGGTTCACCACCTTGTCGCCGATCCTGATCTCGCCACTCGAGATGTCCTCGAGGCCTGCGATCATGCGCAGCGTAGTCGACTTGCCGCAGCCCGACGGGCCGACAAGGGCGACGAATTCCCTGTCGGCGATCTCGAGGTCGACGTCCTTCACGGCATGGTGCAGCGACCCGTAGTGCTTGTTGACCTTGCTGAGGGAAATCGACGCCATCGGGAACTCGACCAGTCATTCTCCTCTCCCCCGCTAGGGGGAGAGGACGGGTGAGGGGGTTACCTGCTACTGCGTGCTTCTGTGCGCTACTGCGCCGCCTTGCTGACGCTCGGCGCACCCTCGGCCAGCACCTTGGCGATGTCCTCGCGCTTGCCGGTGACGGCCTTGGTGACGGTGTCGTTGAACGCCTTGTGCACGGCCGGCCAGTTGGCGAAGTAGTAGGCGCCGCGCACCTTGTAGGGCGAATCGAGCACCGACTCCTTCAGCAGCTTCATGAACGGATCCGCGGCGGCGATCTTGGGCCAGAAGGTGGTGTTGGGCGGCGGCGCGCCGGTCGCCTTCCACAACTTGGTCTGGCCTTCCTCGTCGACCATCATCGCCGCCAGCATCTCCTTGGCGAGCTTCTTGCGCTCCGGCGCGATCGACTTCGGGATCGCCCAGCCCCAGATATCGTCCCAGGCGAACGGCTTGGCCCGGTTGGGACCGAGCGGGAAGCGCGTGGCGGCCACCTTGCCGGCGATTTTCGACTTGGCCGGATCGTTGAACGTGCCCCACCACAGCGAGTCCGCCACAGTGAAGGCGGCATCTCCTGACATGAAGACGGCGTTGGCTTCGTTGCGGTCGTAGGCCGGCATGCCGCGCGGCGAGATCTTGTGGGTGTTGATGGCGTCCCACCAGTATTCGACCGTCTCCTTCATGCAGGGCTCGGTGAGCATCGACTTCCAGCCGTTGGCCGCGAGCTTCTTGTTGTCGCGCTCGTAGGGCGGCGCCAGCACGTCGCAGTTGTTGGCCCACATCGACCAGAACCAGCTGAACCAGCTGTGGTTCATCGACATGCCGCCGACATAGCCGAACTTCACCTTGTTGGCGGCCTGCAGCTTCTTGCTGGTCTCGACCAGCTCGGCCAGGGTCTTGGGCACTTCCTCGGGCTTCACCAGGTCACTGCGATAGAAGAACACGCTGAAGGTCTGTCCCATCGGCACGACCGTGTTCTGGCCTTGCGCGTTGGCGAACACCACCGGCGCCATGCTCCATTTGTCGGCAAATTTGTTCGCCGCGACATCGTCGGTCGGCTCCAGCAAATGCGCCCAGGTCTGGCCCCAGTCGTCGTTGTGCCAGATCACGTCGTACTGATCCGAGTTCGAGGTCAGCGATGCCGTCATCTTCTCGACATAGACGCCGTAGGAGTTCGGCACCTTGGTGATCTTGACGCCGTTCTTGGCGCCCCAGCTCTCGAACATGGCGATCGAGGCATCCTGGATGGGGCTCGGCTGATAGCCGATCCGCAGCTCCTTGACTTGCGCTTGCGCAGCGCCAGCGGCGAGCAAGACCGCGGCTCCCGCCACCAAGGTTCGTCTCACCATTCGCATCATCGTTTCCTCCTTGCTTTGCTTTTTTGTCAGAGGCGCAAGCCCCGGATCACGTACTTCTGGCCGAACAGCGCGAGCAGGAACGCCGGAACCAGCGCCATCACCGCGGTCGCCGCCATCAGGTTCCAGCGCAGGCCCATTTCGGTGACGAACTGCGCCATGACCACGGTGATCATCGGCACCTTGTTGCCGGTCAGGATCAGGGCGAAGAGGAATTCGTTCCAGGTGAACAGCCAGCACAGCACGGCAAGTGCGGCGATCGCCGGAATGGCCGACGGCAGGGCGACGCGGATGAAGGCGCCCCAGCGCGTGCAGCCGTCGATCAGGGCGGCATGCTCCATCGAGGGATCGATGCCGTCGAAGAAACCCTTCATCAGCCAGGAAAAGAAGCAGATGTGCACGGCGATGTGCGGCAGCAGCAGGCCGATATAGGTGTCGTAGATGCCCCAACTCTGGGCGACGAAGTAGAGCGGCAGCACCCAGGAGATGTAGGGCACGCAGCGAAAGACATAGATGGTGCCGAACCAGGTGCGCGAGGCCGGGCCCTGGAAGCGCGACAGCATGTAGCCGCTCGACACCGTCACCAGCAGGGAGAAGACCGTCGCCAGCGTGGAGATCAGCGCCGAGTTGACGAAGGCCTGGACCAGCCGCTCCTCGTGCAGCACCTCGGCGAAGCTCGCCAGGGTGAAGTCGGTGCCGCGATGGACGTAATAGACGCCCGATTCCGGCCGCAGCGAGGTCAGGATCAACCACAGCACGGGAAAGGCGAAGAGGAAGCAGATGACCGACAGCGCCAGGCCGAACAGCAGGCGCCGGCCGACGGGCGGCACGCGGGCGAACAGCAGGGGCTGGCGCACCATCGCCATGGTCAGCTCTTGGTCACGCGGTCGACCAGGCGGTACATCACGATTCCCACCACCAGGATGATGAGGCCGCCGACGATCGCCGCCGCCGAGCCGCGGCCGAGATCGAGGTTGAGGAAGGCCAGTACATAGGCGTAGAGGCTGAACAGCTCGGTCGACCGGCCGGGGCCGCCGCCGGTCAGCGTCCAGACGATGTCGAAGGTGCGGAAGGCGTCGATCGCGCGAATCACGACACAGACCACGATCACCGGCTGCAGCATCGGCAGGGTGAGATGGCTGAAGACGCGCCAGGTCGAGGTGCCGTCGATCTCGGCCGCCTCGAACGGCTCGCGCGGCAGGCTTTGCAGGCCGGCCAGCAACAGCAGCGTGAACCACGGCGTCCACAGCCAGATGTCGGTCAGCAGGATGACGCCGAAGGCGGTCCAGCGCTGGACCAGCCATGGCTGGCCTTCCATGCCGAGGCCTTCCAGTACGGCGTTCACGATGCCGAACTGGTCGTTGAACATCCAGCGCATCATGATGGCGGCGATCACGGGTGCCACCATCAGCGGCACCATCAATACAGTCTGCACGATCTTCTGGCCGCGGAACGGTCGGTTGAGCAGCAGTGCCAGGCCGAGGCCCACGACGAGCGCCCCCAAGACGCTGATGACCATGAACAGAAAAGTGTTGGGCAGCACGACCTCGAGGAACGCCGGATCGGTGATCACCGCCTCGTAGTGAGCCAGCCCGACCCAGACCTTCTTGGGATTGTAGAGCGCCCAGTCGCGGAAGCTCGCATTGGCGCCGATCGCGATCGGCAGGACCTGGAACAGCAGCAGCAGCAACGCAGCCGGCGCGATCAGGAACAGCATGAAGCGCTGCTGCTCACCGAACATCGGGCGCCGCGCGACCGCCATTCCGTCTCCTCCCTTGGTTCGTTTGTTCTTTTCTGCCCGGATGATGCTGGTTTTCCGAACTGGTTGAAAGCAGCGTTTCCGGCTATTTCACGCGGGCGATGCAGACCCTGCGGTCCCTCGAAGCGCTGGAGCACGACGGCCTCGTCGTCGCCGATCCGCGGCTCGCGGAGGCGGCGCAGTCGATGGCGATCGCCATCGCACCGGAGATGCTCGGCCTGATCGACCGCGCCGACCACGCCAACGATCCGATCGCGCGGCAGTTCGTGCCGACCGTCGCTGAGACCGAGATCGCGCCCGAAGAGCTGGCCGATCCGATCGGCGACGAGGCGCACGCGGCGGTGAAGGGCATCGTGCACCGCTATCCCGACCGCGTGCTGCTGAAGCCGATCCATGTCTGCCCAGTCTATTGCCGCTTCTGCTTCCGCCGCGAGAAGGTCGGCCCAGGCGGCGAGGCGCTGTCGGCCGACGAGCTCGCCTCGGCCATCGCCTACATCCAGGCGCGCCCTGCGATCTGGGAAGTGATCCTGACCGGCGGCGATCCGCTGATGATGGCGCCGCGGCGGCTCGCCGAGCTCATCGCCGGGCTCGATGCGATCGAGCATGTCGGCGTGATCCGCATCCACAGCCGCGTGCCGATCGTCGATCCATCTCGGATCAACGGCGAGCTGGTGAGCGCGATCAAGCCGCGCCGCGCCGCGCTGTGGCTCGGCGTGCATTGCAATCACCCGCGCGAGCTCAGCCCTGCCGCGCGCGCCGCGCTCGGCCGGCTGGCCGATGCGGGCATACCTTTGTTGGGGCAGACGGTGCTGCTGGCGGGGATCAACGACGATGTCGAGACCCTAGACCAGCTCATGCGGGCGCTGGTGACCGCGCGGGTCAAGCCCTACTACCTGCATCACCCCGACCTGGTGCGCGGTACAGGCCATTTTCGCGTCCCCATCGCGCGCGGCCAGGAACTGATGCGCGCGCTGCGCGGCCGGCTCTCGGGCCTGGCCCAGCCGACCTACGTGCTCGATGTCCCGGGCGGCCACGGCAAGGTGCCGATCGGGCCTGGCTATCTCGAGAACTACTTTGCCGACGACCCCGACGCTCTATCGGTCCGCGACGCTTTCGGCGAAACGCACCGCTATCCGCGGTAACCCTCCAGCAGCGTCTCGTTGCCGATCGGGCCCTCGCTTTCGACGAGCAGCTCGACCTGCTGCGCTCCGGCCTTCTCGAAAGTCAGGGTTACGGGCACCCGATCGCCCTTGGCGAGCGGCGCCTTCAACTCCTGCAGAAGCAGATGGTAGCCGCGCGGCTTCATCGTGATCGCCGTATGGGGCGGCAAGCCGAGGCCCCTTTCGAGCGGCCGCATGGTCATCAGGCTGCCGGTGATCTTGATGCCCTGGATCTCGATCTTCGCCGCGGCCGGACTGGCTGCCGCGATCAGCCGGTCGGCCTCGCTCGCCTTGTTGGTCAGGGTGAGAAATCCACCGGCCTCGAGCGCAGTGGCCGACGGGGTGCGCGCCCAGGGGCGGCTGATATCGATGCTCATGCCCGCCCTTTCGCATTAGCTTTTGTCGGGGTCAACGGCGCGCCGCCACAACCGGGCGGCTTGGTCGCACCGGCGGCTGGCTCAACTCCTCGACCAGCCACTCCTCGAAGGCGCGTGTCTTGGGCCGCGTCGACGACGAGGGCGGACAAACGAACCACCACGCCTTGCCCGAATCGACGATCTGCGGGAACGGCTGATACAGCCGTCCTTCGGCCAGCTCCTCGCGGAACAGCTGCGGCGGGCCGACCGCGACGCCCGCGCCCTCCATCGCCGCCTCGACCGCGATCATGGTCGAGTCGAAGGTGAGCACGCGCTTGGGCTTGAAATCGCCCAGGCCGACGGCGCGCAGCCAGATCGACCATTCGGGATCGTAGGTCATGTCGATGAACGGCACGCGCTTCAGGTCATCGAGCGTCTTGAGCTTGTCCTTGTAGCGCTTGCCGCAGAGCGGCGTCAGCACGTCGCTGAACAGGCGCGTCGCATGCAGGTCGGGATCGGGCTGCACTGCAAAGCGGATGGCGCAGTCGAAATCCTCGCGCGCGAAGTCGACACTCCGCATCCCCGTCGTCATGCGCACCTCGATCTCGGAGTGCTTGGCCTGAAAGCGATGCAGGCGCGGCGCGAGCCAGCCGAGCGCGAAGGTCGTGACCAGGCTGACATTGAGCGTGCCTGAGTTGGCCTTGCGGCCGACTCGCTCCAGCGCGTTGGTCATGCGGTCGAAAGCATCGCGCAGGTCGGGCAGCAATGCCTGGCCCTCGCCGGTGATCTCGAGCCCGCGCGGGCGGCGCACGAACAGCGCGACGCCGAGCCGTTCCTCGAGCGCCTTGACTTGGTGGCTGACCGCCGCCTGGGTGACGTGCAGCTCTTCGGCGGCATGCGTGAAGCTTGCGTGACGGGCGGCGGCCTCGAAGGCGCGCAGCGCGTTCAACGGCAGTTGAGAGCGGCTCATGGCGACGTCCAGTTCATAGTTTTTGTAGCCCTCCCCCGAGCTTTCGTCCTTTGCGCTCAAGGTGATTATACAGCAAATAGGGCACAGAAACGAGGTCGACGTGGCACTTCCGCCCCGGTCGCCTCAAACGGAGCTAAGTCATGTCGACCCTGTCCAGCGTTCGGGAAATTGCCCGCGCGGAAGCCGTCTCCTTCACCTTCGGCCGGGCCCTGGCGCTCGTTGCCGGGTCGGTCGCGGTCGGTGTCGAGGCTCTGGTCAACCGAGCGGAAGTGCGCAAATCCCGACGCCAGCTGGCCGAGCTCGATGAGCGGCTGCTGCGCGACATCGGGCTCGACCGCGGCACCGCCCGTTACGAAGCCAGCAAGGGCTTCTGGGCCTAACCGATAGGTTTCCGGGTCGGGGGAATTGCCGGCGGGCGCCGGATAGAGCAGGTTGGCCGGGGCGCTTACATAGCGTCCATGACCCAACTCTCTCTTTCACCCCCCATCATGGCGCTCGCCAGCCCCTCCCCAACTGGCATGCTCCCCGACCCGGATTCCTGCTGGACCGCCGTCCAGCGGCGCGACCGGGCCTACAACGGCCGGTTCTGGTTCTCGGTCCAGTCGACCGGGGTCTACTGCCTGCCGTCCTGCGCGGCGCGTCCGCCGCTGCGCAAGAACGTCGCCTTCCATCCCTCGCCAGAAGCCGCCGAAGCCGCCGGCTTCCGCCCCTGCAAGCGCTGCAAGCCGCGCGATTGGCAGGCCGAGCTTGGCCTCAGCCGGCCGGTGGCGCGCGCCTGCGCCCTGTTCGATGCGGCCGACGTCGACCAGCCACCGTCGTTGGCCGAAGTCGCCCGTCAGGTCGGCGTCACCGCCAACACCCTGAGCAAGCGCTTCCTCGCCGAGCTCGGGCTGACGCCGCGCGACTGGCTGATCGCCAAGAAGCGCGAGCGCTTCCGCAAGGCCCTGCGCTCGGGCGAGAAAGTCAGCGAGGCGCTCTACGGCGCGGGCTACGGCTCGCCCAGCCGCGTCTACGAATCGAGCGACAAGGCGCTCGGCATGACGCCCGCCACCTACGCCAAGGGCGGAGCCGGCGCGCACATCGATTACACCACGGTCGACTCCGACTACGGCCGCGTGCTGGTCGCGGCGACGTACAAGGGCATCGCCGCCGTCTTCCTGGGCGACAGCGACCGCACACTCGAGCACCATCTCAAGCACGACTTCCCGGCCGCCGAGATCGAGCGCAACGACCAGGCGCTGGCGCCCAAGGTGAAGGGCGTGCTGGCCCGGCTCTATGGCCGCAAGCCGACCGCGCTCGATGCGCCCGACGTGCCGCTCGACATCGTCGGCACCGCCTTCCAATGGAAGGTCTGGAAGGCGCTGACCGAGATCCCGCCGGGCGAGACCCGCAGCTACGGCGAGATCGCACGCCGCATCGGTGCGCCCGGCTCGGCGCGGGCCGTCGGCCGCGCCTGCGCCACCAACCAGGCGGCCGGTGTCATTCCCTGCCACCGCGCGGTCGGCTCGAACGGCGCGCTGACCGGCTATCGCTGGGGCGTGGCGCGCAAGGAACGGCTGCTCGCCGAGGAACGCCGGCGCAGCAGCACATAGAAGGCACCACTGCCGCCGTGGCGCGGATGGGCGGGCCGCGCGCCCGCCACCCGCGCCCGGTTCTCCGCCCGCTCGAGCCAGCCTGCAAATTCTGCCCGGATGCGGCCGCCGAACACGCGGCCGCCTTCGAGGCGCAGGCCTTTCCCCGTGACGATCAGCACGACGCGGCGGTTCTGCTCCGACGATTCGGCGATGAATGCCGTCACTGCGCGCTCGGCAGCGGCCAGCGTCATGCCGTGCAAATCGAGCTTGGCCTCCGGCGTGCGTTTGCCCTTGGCGAGCTCGCGATCGACCTCGCGGTCGAAGACTTGCGGCGCGGCAGCTCTTGCCATCCCGACCGTCGGCAGGGATCTTTCCGGGACCGGCATGGATGCCTCGGCCTTCGGCCTCGGGATGACAGGTTTCTTGTCCGCTCTCTCGTCCTTGAGCGGCTTCACACCCGCCATCGCCGTCCTGAACAGCTCGACGTCCTTGGCCATCCATTTGATGTAGCCTTGGCGCAAACGCGGGTCTACACAGCCCGCCATGGCGACCCCGCAAGTCCAGCCCGATCCCGATCTGCAAGCCGGCCTGCAATATCTGCGCGCCGGCTGGTTCGATCGCGCCGAGCCGCATTTTCGCACGGCCCACGGCCGCCACGGCGACCGGCCGGAGATCCTGCACTATCTCGCCGTCTGCCTGTCGCAGCGCGGCGCGCTCGGCGAGGCCGAGGCCCTGTGGCGCAAGGCGATCGCCAAAGACCCCAAGGAACCGATGCTTTCCTATAACCTCGCCCTGTTGGAGCGCCGGCTCGGCAAGCTCGACGAGGCGGCCAAGCGGTTCCGCGACACCATCCGCCGCGCGCCGACCCACATCGAGGCGCGGCTGGCGCTGGCCGGCATCCATATCGACCAGCACAAGTTCACCGCCGCCGAGCGCGAGCTTTCCGAGGTGGTGGCCAATCTCGATCGCGCGCTGGAATATCCCGACGGCGCGCAACTCCGCCCCCTGCAGGCGCGCAGCCGCAACATGCTGGGCCACGTCCTCTATCGGCTCGGCCATTTCGAGCCGGCACTCGACATCCTCGAGCAGGCCCTGCGCGACGCCGGCGAGGAGACGCCGCGGCGGGCCCAGATCATGGCCGACCGTGCGCTCGCCCTGGGCGGCTTGGGCCGCCATGACGACGCCATCGCCGTGGCCGAGCAGGCGGTGGCGCTCGCGCCGCAAAGCGCCAGCCTCGTCCACGCCCTGGCCTTCGTCCTCTACTTTGCCGGCCGCGTGACCGAGGCGGTCGCCCAGGCCGAGAAGGCACTCGAGCTCGACCCTTCGTTCACGCCCGCGCTGCGCACCCTGGCGCTCGCCCAGACCGCCGCCGGCAAGACCGACGACGCCTTGGCGGTGCTGCAGCGGGTTCTGCACCAGAACCGGCTGGACCGCGATGCCGTGCTGCAGCTTTCGTTCCTGCATCTGGACGCAAAGCGCTTCGACGCGGCGCTGCAGGCGCTCGGCCCCTATCTCAAGGTGGTGCCCGACGATGGCCGCGCCCTGAACAACCAGGGTCTGGCCCTGCGCGGCCTGAAGCGGCTGGAAGAGGCGCGGCGGTCGTTCAAGCGGGCCAGGCGACAAGCCGGCGACGATCCGCTGGTGCTGACCAACTTCGGTGCGGTGCTGGTCGATCTGGGGCGCGCCGCCGAGGCGCGGCCCCTGCACGAACAGGCCCTGCGCAGCCTGCCCGACGATGCGCGACTGCTCGCCAATTACGGCATCTGCCTGGCCGCTCTCGGCGAGAAGGACCGGGCGCGCGAGACGCTGGACAATGCGCTCGCCGCCGATCCGGGCAACGACGAGGCGCTGATGGCGCGTGCGGGCCTGGATGCATGAGCGAGGGCGCCGACCATCTGGCCGAGGTCGAGCGGCGCATCGCCGAGGCGGCCAAGGCCGCGGGCCGGCTGCCCGCTGACGTCACCCTGGTCGCAGTCTCCAAGACCCATGGGCCCGAGCGGGTGCGCGAACTGCTCGATGTCGGCCATCGCATCTTCGGCGAGAACAGGGTGCAGGAGGCGCAGGAGAAATTCCCCGCCCTCAAGGCGGAATATCCCGATCTCGAGCTGCATCTGATCGGGCCGCTGCAGACCAACAAGGCGCGCGACGCGGTCGCCCTGTTCGACGTCATCCAGTCGGTCGACCGCGAGCGGCTGGCGGCAGCGCTGGCCAAGGAGATGGAACGCGCCGGCAAGTGGCCGGCCTGCTTCATCCAGGTCAATACCGGCGAGGAGGAACAGAAGGCGGGCGCGCTGCCGGCCGATTTGGACGCCTTCGTCGCCGCCTGCCGCGACGTCCACAAGCTTCCCGTGGTCGGTCTGATGTGCATCCCGCCGGTCGGCGAGGAGCCGGCGCTGCATTTCGCGCTGCTCGCCAAGATGGCCAAGCGCAACGGACTCGCCCAGCTCAGCATGGGCATGAGCGCCGATTACGAGACGGCGGTCCGGCTCGGCGCCACCCATGTCCGCGTCGGTAGCGCGCTGTTCGGAGCCCGTTCCTAGGCATCTGCCCGAGGTTGAAACTGTCCGGCGCGGTCTCGTCCCGAAACTGGTCGGCAGGCGCATCGTCCGCCTCATCCAGCGGCGGCGCGACCTTCGGATGCCGCTGCCGACGAAATTCGCCCAGCGCGTCGAAGGGCGCTCGGTGCGGGCGATCGACCGGCGGGCCAAGTACCTGCTGCTGCGGCTCGACGACGGCAACACCCTGATTGCCCATCTCGGCATGTCGGGCCGCATGACCCTGCACGACGCCAGGAGCGCGGCCGAGCATCCGCTGGAGCGCCACGACCACGTGGTTTTCGATATGGACGATGGCTGGCAGGTTCGTTTCAACGACGCACGCCGCTTCGGCCTGATGCTGCTGGTGCCGACCGCGGGTGTCGACAGCCACAAGGCGTTCAAGGGACTGGGCCCCGAACCGCTCGACGAGGCGTTCGACGGCGCGGCGCTCGCGGCGCGGCTCGAGGGCCGGCACACGCCGATCAAGGCGGCCCTGCTCGACCAGAAGACACTGGTCGGCGTCGGCAACATCTATGCCTGCGAGGCACTCTATATGTCCGGCATCTCGCCGCGCCGCTCCGCCCACACCGTCCAGGGCGACCGTGCCGGGCGGCTCGCCACGGCGATCAAGCAGGTACTGCTGCGCTCGATCGACGACGGCGGCTCGACCTTGCGCGACCACGTCCAGCCGGGCGGCGAGCTCGGCTACTTCCAGACCCGCTTCAAGGTCTACGACCGCGCCGGCGCGCCCTGCCCGACCGCGGACTGCGGACATCTCGTCAAGCGGCTGGTGCAATCCGGCCGGTCGACCTTTTATTGCGCGCGCTGCCAGCGCTAGTCTGCGCGCCCCGCCCCCGAGGAGGAACGAGTGGCCACTTACGAGAACATCCAGACCGAGACCAAAGGCCGGGTCGGCATCATCCGCCTCAACCGGCCCAAGGCGCTCAACGCGCTGTGCGCCGATCTGGTGCGCGAGCTCGGCCAGGCGCTCGACGCCTTCGAGAGCGATCCCGGCATCGGCTGCCTGGTGCTGACCGGCAGCGACAAGGCCTTCGCCGCCGGCGCCGACATCAAGGAGATGAAGGAGAAGTCCTACCAGGACGTCTTCCTGCAGGACTTCATCACTGTCGGCTGGGAGAAGGTGAGCCAGATCCGCAAGCCGATTGTCGCCGCCGTGGCGGGCTATGCGCTGGGCGGCGGCTGCGAGATGGCGATGATGTGCGACTTCATCATCGCCGCCGACAACGCCCGCTTCGGCCAGCCCGAGATCACGCTTGGTACCATACCGGGCGCTGGCGGCACGCAGCGCCTGCCGCGCTTCGTCGGCAAGGCCAAGGCGATGGACATGGTGCTGACCGGCCGGATGATGGACGCGGCCGAGGCTGAGCGCTGCGGTCTCGTGAGTCGCGTCGTGCCGCTCGCCCAGCTGATCGACGAGGCGCTCGCCGCGGCAGAGAAAATTGCAGGCATGTCGCTGCCCGCGACGATGGTCGCCAAGGAGGCGGTCAACCGCGCCTTCGAGACCACGCTGGCCGAGGGCGTGCGCTTCGAGCGCCGCACCTTTCATGCCACCTTCGCCTTCGAGGATCGGGCCGAGGGCATGAGCGCCTTCGCCGAGAAGCGCAAAGCAACCTGGAAACACCGCTGAATCGCCGCGGGAGACGGGGTTGACCCCCTCTCGCGCGACCCTTATAAGCGCGCGCTTCGAGGTACGAGGACTGAATGGCTAATCACAAGTCGGCAGAGAAGCGCGCCCGCCAGACCGAGCGCCGCACCGCCGTGAATTCGTCGCGCCGCAGCCGCGTGCGCAGCTCGATCAAGAAGGTCGAGGAGGCGATCAAGGCCGGCGACAAGAAAGTGGCGATGGATGCGCTCAAGGCGGCGCAACCGGAGATCCAGCGCGGCTCTGCCGCGCGGGTGATCGCCAAGAACGCGGCCGCGCGTCGGATGTCGCGACTGAACGCGCGGATCAAGGCGATGGCGTGAGGCAACTCCGCCTTCAGACAAGGTGAACGCCGCTCCGACCGAGCGGCGTTTTCTTTTTTTGAGATGATGCGTAAAAATTTTTGAGAATTTTTTTGTCTCTCCGATGCAATCGGAGCTTGGGCTGCAAGTCGGCAAAAAAGATGCAATTCGCTTTTATCGGATGGCCGAGTGCCGCGGGCGCTAGATGTTGAGGCGCGTCATCGATCTTCGATGCGACACTCGTCGCATGCGAGCGGGATCGCAGGCCTTGTCAACGGACTCGCGCAAGTAAGAGCGTGCAACACGGGCGGATGTCGATTCCGAATCGTTTGCGCTGACCAACGAGTCTGTCTAAGAGTCGAGGCATCGCGACGGGGCGTGGGGCACTGAACGCGAGCCAAGGCGAAGACGGGGGGACTTCCTTCTTCGCTGTAACGAGGAAGAAGGAGAACGAACCACAGCGCAATCGGCGACACGACGACACTTGAACAATCGGGCGCGTGGGATCACGCTCCCAAGCGAGCCGTCGTCGTTCATGCCCGCGCTGTGGCCTCTACTTCTGCTCGAGGCTCGCTACCCGTGCTCCGGCTCGAAATGAAAGTTAGCGGGGGCCATGACGAACAACAGGATCGCCGGCACGTACGAGGTCTCTGCAGCCCCCGGTTATGCGGGCGACGTGACTCCGGCGACCGCCTGGAAGATCCTGAGCGAGAACAAGGACGCGGTCCTGATCGACGTCCGCACTCGCGCCGAATGGAATTACGTGGGACTGCCCGAGCTCGAGTCGATCGGCAAGAAACCGGCGCTGCTCGAATGGCAGGTCTTCCCGGGCATGCAGCAGAATCCCGAGTTCGTCGCGACGTTGGGGAACGGGGTGACGCACAAGGATACGCCTCTGCTGTTTCTGTGTCGAAGTGGAGTGAGGTCGGCTGCGGCGGCGAAAGCCATGTCCGCAGCCGGATACAGTACGTGCTTCAACGTGGCTGAGGGATTCGAGGGTCCGCTGGATGCGCAGGGGAAGCGCGGTTCGGCGGGTGGGTGGAAAGCGACCGGGCTTCCATGGAGACAGACTTGAACAAAATTCTTTCTTCGACGTCGGGCAACGACGCAGCGTTGAACCAAAAGAGTGTTGCGGGGACCGGCATGGATGACGAGGGCCGCAAGGAACTCGAATCGCAGTGGGCGCGGGTTTGCGACCGGCTCCGCAAGGAGATCGGCGACAAGGCCTTCAAGACCTGGTTCGGCGAGGTCGAGCCGGGCGAATCCAAGGCCGGCAAGGTGCGCCTCTATGCACCGACCCGCTTCGTCCGCGACTGGGTGAGCCGCCACTACGGCGACAGGGTGCTCGCCTACTGGCACGCGGTGGACCCCGAGGTGGCGAGCGTCGAGGTCAACCTCGTGCCGCCGCCGGCGCCCCGCCGCGCCAACGAGATCATCGCCATGCCGCCGGTGCCGGCGGCGCAGAATTACCAGCAGCCGATGCCGCGGCTGGGACCGGCGATCGGGCGCGGCGGTGAGGAGATCTTCCAGGGCCCGGAGGCGCGCTACACCTTCGCCAACTTCGTGGTCGGCAAGCCGAACGAGTTCGCCTATGCCGCCGCCCGCAACATCGCCGAGCAGGACAAGCCGCTGCCCGAGCGCAACCCTCTCTACATTTTCGGCGGCGTCGGCCTCGGCAAGACGCATTTGATGCATGCGATCTGGCACGTCATCCGCGAGCGCGATCCCAAGACCCGCGTGCTCTACCTCACGGCCGAGAGCTTCGTGAACCGCTTCATCACGGCGCTGCGGACCAAGAACACCGGCCAGTTCAAGGAGCTGTTCCGCAACGTCGACGTGCTGATGGTGGACGACGTGCAGTTCATCTGCGGCAAGGAGGCGACCCAGGACGAGTTCTTCTTCACCTTCAACTCGCTGGTCGAGCAGAACAAGCAGATCGTGCTGTCCTCGGAGAAGCCGCCGTCGGAGCTGCAGGACATCGAGGAGCGGATGCGCTCGCGGCTGGGCAGCGGGCTGGTGGCCGACATCCATTCGTCGACCTACGAGCTGCGCCTGTCGATCCTGCAGACCAAGGCGGAGAACGCGCGGGTGCCGGTGCCGATCGGCGTGCTGGAGTTCCTGGCGCACAAGATCAGCACCAACATCCGCGAGCTCGAGGGCGCGCTCAACCGGGTGGTGGCGCACGGCCAGCTGATCGGCCGCGAGATCACCGTCGAGATGGCGCAGGACGTGCTGCACGACCTGCTGCGCCAAGCCGACCGCAAGGTGACGGTGGACGAGATCCAGCAGCGGGTCGCCGCCCACTACAACATCAAGCTCGCCGAGATGAGCTCGCCCCGGCGCGCCCGCTCGGTCGCCCGGCCGCGCCAGGTGGCGATGTATCTCGCCAAGCAGCTCACCACCTTGAGCCTGCCGCAGATCGGCAAGCGCTTCGGCAACCGCGACCACACCACGGTGATGCATGCCGTGCGCAAGATCGAGGAACTCAAGGTTTCTGACGTGTCGATTGCAGAAGACGTCGAGTTGCTCAAGCGACAGTTGCAGGGCTGAGGCCCTCTTCGCGACCGCGAACGAACGGGGCCCAACGGGCCCCGTTTTTCGTTGATCCAGAAGGACTTAAGCGCTTCTGGAAACGGCCGAAATCGCTTCCTGCCGGAGCGCGCCGTGCTATACTCCCAGACCGTTCCGCTACCGGCCTTTTGGGCCCGCGAAACGGGGTGTCTAAACCGCTCATTTCGGCCCTCGTTTACAGCGACAAAAACCATGAAATTGACGATCGAACGGGCAGCGCTTCTGAAGGCCCTCGCCCACGTGCAGAGTGTCGTCGAACGCCGCAACACGATTCCCATCCTGTCGAACGTGCTGATCACCGCCCAGAAGGGCCGGTTGAGTCTCGCCGCCACCGACATGGATCTCGCCATCACCGAGACGATCGAAGCCAGCGCCGCCAAGACCGGCTCCACCACCGCGCCGGCCCATACCCTCTACGAGATCGTGCGCAAGCTGCCCGACGGCGCCCAGGTCGAGCTCGAGACCGCGAGCGACGGCAACAGCCTCACCATCCGCGCCGGCCGCTCGCGCTTCACGCTGCAATGCCTGCCGCCGGCCGACTTCCCGGCGATGAACGAGGGCGACCTGCCGCATCGCTTCCAGATCCCGGCGACCGACCTCAAGGGCATCATCGACCGCACGCGGTTTGCTATTTCAAACGAAGAAACGCGCTACTACCTGAACGGCATCTATTTCCACGCCGCCAAGTCGGGCAATACCGACGTGCTGCGCGGCGTGGCGACCGACGGCCACCGGCTGGCCCGGGTCGAGGTGCCGCTGCCCAAGGGCGCCAGCGAGATTCCCGGCGTGATCGTGCCGCGCAAGACCGTCGGCGAGGTCCGCAAGCTGCTCGACGAGAGTGACGGTTCGGTCGATATCGAGCTCAGCGACACCCGCATCCGCTTCGCCTCGGCCAGCGTCACCTTGGTCAGCAAGCTGATCGACGGCACCTTCCCGGACTACGAGCGGGTCATCCCGACCGGCAACGACAAGATCCTGAACGTGCCGTGCAAGGAGTTCGCCAACGCGGTCGACCGCGTCTCGACCATCTCCACCGAGAAGTCGCGGGCGATCAAGCTCGCGGTCAACAAGGGCATCGTGACCCTGTCGGCCACCAGCCCCGACGCCGGCAGCGCGACCGAGGAGATCGAGGTCGACTACAAGTTCGCCGGCCTCGAGATCGGCTTCAACTCGCGCTATCTGCTCGACATCACCGAGCAGATCGCGGGCTCGGAGGCCCGCTTCCTGATGGCCGACGCCGGCTCGCCCACCCTGGTGCGCGACGGCGCCGACGAGAGCGCGCTCTACGTGCTCATGCCGATGCGGGTATGACGGTATCGGCAAACGCCTTAGCCTATAGCCCCGACGCCGCAACCGGCGCAGCGCCGGCCCTTCTGGCCGTGCGCCAGCTCCGGCTTACCGATTTCCGCAACTACAGCCAGCTCCGGCTCGATTGCGGGCTGGAGCCGGTGGTGCTGGTCGGGCCCAACGGGGCGGGCAAGACCAACCTCCTGGAGGCGATCTCCTTCCTGGTGCCTGGCCGCGGCCTGCGCCGCGCCCGTCTCGACGAGGTGACGCGCCGGCCCGACGGTGGGAACTGGGCGGTCGCCGCCACCCTCGACACGCCGGAAGGCCGGCTGGCGCTCGGCACCGGGCTCGAACCGGCTCGCACCGAAGGCGGCCTGCCGCGCCGCGTCGTGCGGATCGACGGTCGCCCGGCCGCGAGCCAGACCGCGCTCGGCCTGCATGTCGCGGCCGTCTGGCTGACGCCGCAGCTCGACCGGCTGTTCCTCGACGGCGCGAGCGACCGCCGCCGCTTCCTCGACCGGCTGGTGACGGCGCTGCATCCCCAGCATGCCGGCGACGTCGCGGCCTACGACAACGCGCTGCGCCAGCGCGCCCGGCTGCTCGCCGACTGGAACAAGGGTGGCGATCGCGACCCGCACTGGTTCACCGCGCTGGAAGACACCATGGCCCGCCACGGCGTGGCCTTGGCCGCCAACCGCGCCGACACCGTGCAGCGCCTCGATGCCGCCGCGCGATTGGGCGTCGGCCCCTTCCCGCGCGCCGCGCTGGCCATGGCGGGCGAGATCGACGGCTGGATCGCCGCGATGGCGGCGATCGACGCCGAGGACCGGCTGCGCGGCGCGCTGGCCGCCGGCCGCTTGCGCGACGCCGAGTCCGGCACCACATCCATCGGGCCACATCGCAGCGATCTGGCGGTCCGGCACCTCGACCTCGATCTGCCGGCGGCCGAAGGGTCGACCGGGCAGCAGAAGGCCCTCCTGGTGTCGATTGCCCTCGCCCATGCCCGGCTGGTGACGCTGTCGCGCGGCCGGCCGCCCCTGTTGCTGCTGGACGAGATCGCGGCTCACCTCGACGCCGAACGGCGCGCCGCTCTGTTCGAGGAGGTGGTGGCGCTGGGCGTCCAGAGCTGGATGACCGGCACCGATGCCGAGCTTTTCAAGCCGCTTGCCGGCCGGGCGCAGGTGCTGCGCGTGGTCGACGGCTCGATCGCGGCGACTTGAACCCTTTCGGGATGACCTGATGAGCGAGAACGAACTGAATCGCGAAACCGCCGGCAATGGCGAGGACTACGACGCCGATTCGATCAAGGTGCTGCGCGGCCTCGAAGCCGTGCGCAAGCGCCCGGGCATGTATATCGGCGACACCGATGACGGCACCGGCCTGCACCATATGGTCTACGAGATCGTCGACAATGCGATCGACGAGGCGCTGGCGGGGTATTGCGACCGGGTCGACGTGGTCCTGCAGGGCGACGGCTCGGTGACGGTGCGCGACAACGGCCGCGGCGTCCCCGTCGACATCCACAAGGAAGAGGGCATTTCGGCCGCCAACGTGATCTTCACCCAGCTCCATGCCGGCGGGAAGTTCGACAGCAACTCCTACAAGGTGTCGGGCGGCCTGCACGGCGTCGGCGCCGCGGTCGTGAACGCGCTCAGCGAGTATCTCGACCTGCGCATCTGGCGCAACGGCAAGGAGTATCACATGCGGTTTCGCTACGGCGATGCCGAGAAGGACCTCGAACTCGTCGGCGACGCCCCCGAGGGCAAGCGCGGCACCGAGGTGACCTTCCTGCCCTCCAAGCGGACCTTCACCAACACCGAGTACGATTTCGCCACCCTCGAGCACCGGCTGCGCGAGCTCGCCTTCCTGAACTCGGGCGTGCGCATCGCGCTGTGCGACGAGCGCGCCGCGGAGCCCAAGATCTCGGAGCTGTTCTACGAGGGCGGCGTCGCAGCCTTCGCCAAGTATCTCGACCGCAACAAGACGGTGCTGCACAACCCGCCGGTCTCGATCCGCGGCGAGAAGGAGGGCATCTCGGTCGAAGTCGCGATGCAGTGGAACGACAGCTATCACGAGACGATGCTGTGCTTCACCAACAACATCCCGCAACGCGACGGCGGCACGCATCTCGCCGGCTTCCGCGGCGCGCTCACCCGCACGCTCAACAAATATGCCGACGAATCGGGACTCTCCAAGAAGGAGAAGGTGAACCTGGCCGGCGAGGACATGCGCGAGGGCCTGACCTGCGTCCTGTCGGTCAAGGTGCCGGATCCCAAGTTCTCCTCGCAGACCAAGGACAAGCTGGTCTCCTCGGAGGTCCGTCCGGTGGTCGAATCGGTGGTCAGCGACAAGCTCAGCCAGTGGTTCGAGGAGCATCCGTCGGAGACCCGCAAGATCCTCACCAAGGTGGTCGAGGCGGCGGCGGCGCGCGAGGCGGCGCGCAAGGCGCGCGAGCTCACCCGGCGCAAGGGCGCGCTCGACGTCAGCTCGCTGCCGGGCAAGCTTGCCGATTGCCAGGAGCGCGATCCGGCGCTCTCCGAGCTGTTCATCGTCGAGGGCGATTCGGCCGGCGGCTCGGCCAAGCAGGGCCGCAACCGCGCCAACCAGGCGATCCTGCCGCTGCGCGGCAAGATCCTCAACGTCGAGCGGGCGCGCTTCGACAAGATGCTGAGCTCGCAGGAGATCGGCACCTTGATCACCGCGCTCGGCACCGGCATCGGCCACGACGACTTCACGCTCGACAAGCTGCGCTACCACAAGATCATCATCATGACCGACGCCGATGTCGACGGCAGCCACATCCGCACGCTCCTGATGACGTTCTTCTATCGCCAGATGCGCGACCTGATCGAGCGCGGCCATCTCTATATCGCCCAGCCGCCGCTCTTCAAGGCGGCCAAGGGCAAATCGGCGATCTACCTCAAGGACGAACGCGCGCTCGACGACCACCTGATCGACAGCGGCCTGGAGGGTGCGACCTTCAAGATGGGCGAAGGCGCCGTGCAGGCCAAGGACGACCTGCGGCGCACCGTCGACATCGCCCGCTCGGTGACCAACCTGGTGAAGCC
>VBAF01000369.1 GCA_005884705.1 Alphaproteobacteria bacterium | reverse complement strand
ACCCGCTGTGGCCGCCCGAGGCGTTGCTCGACTGTGCGGCGATGCCCGGCATCACGGTCGGCATGGGCGCCGACCTGGGCTCGGCCGAGCAGATGGCGCTCTACACCAGGGCGCCGTCGATCGGCGTGCTGCAGCCCGACGTCTGCATGCTGGGCGGCCTGAGCGAGGCCAAGCGGGCGCTCGCCGCGATCGAGGGCGCGAAGAAGATTCCGGCGCCGCATACGCCGTTCGTCGGGCCGGCGGCGCTCGCCTCGCTGCACATGCTGGCGGTGACGGAACAGGAGGGCTGGTTCGCCACCGTCGAGGCCGACGATTCGCTGGATCCCTACGGCTTCGGCCATACGCGCTGGAAGGCGTCGCTCGAGGTGCCGACCGGGCCGGGCCTGGGCTTCGATCCCGATCCGGGCTTCCTCCACCGCTACGACTATGCCAAGGAGTGAGCGAAGAATTTCGGAGGGAAACTGCATGCCATCGCCGCTTTTCGACCTCACCGGCAAGGTCGCCGTGGTCACCGGATCGAGCAAGGGCATCGGCAAGGCGATCGCCATGCACCTCGCGTTGGCCGGCGCCAAGGTCGTCGTGTCGTCGCGCAAGGCGCCGGTGTGCGAGGAGGCCGCGGCCGAGATCCGCAAGGCCGGCGGGCATGCGACCGTGATTCCGTGCAACATCTCCGACAAGGCGCAGGTCGAGAAGCTGATCGCCGAGACCGGCAAGCAGCTCGGGCCGGTCGACGTGCTGGTCTGCAATGCTGCGTCGAACCCGTACTACGGGCCCAACGAGAAGCTGCCCGACGACGTCTTCATGAAGGTGATGCAGAACAACATCCTGTCGAACATGTGGCTGGTCAATCTCTGCCTGCCCGACATGCGCGCCAAGAAGGACGGCTCGATCATGATCGTGTCGTCGATCGGCGGCGTGCGCGCGAGCACGGTGATCGGCGCCTACTGCATCTCCAAGGCCGCCGACATGCAGCTTGCGCGCAACCTTGCCGCCGAGTACGGGCCTGACAACATCCGCGTGAATACCATCGCGCCCGGCCTGATCACGACCGACTTTGCGCGCGCCCTGTACGAGGATCCGAAGAAGCGCGCGGCGCGCGAGCAGGCAACGCCGCTGCGCCGCCTCGGCCAGCCCGACGACATTGCGGGGCTGGCGGTGCTGCTTGCCGGCAAGGCGGGCGCCTTCATCACCGGCCAGACCCTGATCGCCGACGGCGGCACGACGATCGGCGGGTAGTCTGGCGGCGCTTCCAAGTCGTTTCATGACTCATGAGCGGACCGGAAGAGCTCGAAGCTCAGACCTTCTTGCGGAAGGTCACCACCAGCACGTCGCGATGGGCGGGCTGTGCGGGATTCTCCGGCTCGACCGGGGTGACGCCATGGTAGCAACGCGCATCGTCGACCAGCGCCGAGTCGAGCGGGTCGGTCAGGGTGAAGCTGCCCAGCGTGCGCTTGTCGAGGCCGTGGATGGTGGTGGTGCCGCTGCGGATGTTGCGGCGGTCGACCAGCAGCACCAGCACGTAGTCGACGCCGTCGCGATGCATGCCTTCGGGCGTCGGCTTGCCCTGCTCGCCGCGCCGCGCCTCGATGCGGAACTGATGCGCCTCGACGTGCCAGCGTTCGGTCTCGGGCGCCAGACGGCCGAACAGGGCGCGGCAGTATTCGAGGATGGTGCGCATCGTGGCGCCGTTGCCGATCTCGGGCGTAATCGGCTCGAACCAGCGCTCGATGCCGCCGTTCAGCGTGTTGTAGTCGACGCTCTGGTAGTGCGGCTGGTGAGCCGCGCGCTCGATCGCGCCGTGGCGGCCGGCGCTCCACACCGCGAAGCGGCGGCGCCGGTAGCGGCCGCCATCGGCCATGTAGGTGTCGGTCGAGAGATCGTTCCAGCTCCCGGCGAAGGCCGGCCAGTCGGCGAGCGTGCCGAAGCGGCCGAGGGCGGTGCGCATGTCGGACGCCTCGACGAAGGCGTAGCCGGCGCGGGCGATCGCGTCGCGGATGCCCGTGGCGTTCTGCAGTCCGGTCCCGATCTCGCTCATCGCGAAACCGTAACATCCCCAAGGCATCGGCCGCCATATGAGCTAATGTCGAGGCGAACCGGAGAAAAACGATGCCTTTTGCGACCACCGACGATGGCGTGAAGCTCCACTATGAAGAGGTCGGCAGCGGCACGCCGATCGTGTTCGTGCACGAGTTTGCCGCCGACCACCGCTCCTGGGAGGCGCAGATGCGCTTCTTCGGCCAGCGCCATCGCTGCATCACCTACGGCGCGCGCGGCTACCCGCCGTCGGACGTGCCCGAAAAGCCCGCGAGCTACAGCCAGGATCGCGCGACCGACGACATCCTGGCGGTGATGAAGCACCTCAAGCTCGACAAGGCGCACGTCGTCGGCCTGTCGATGGGCGGCTTCGCGTCGCTGCATTTCGGCCTGCGCCACGCCGCGCATGCGCTGTCGCTGGTGGTGGCGGGGGTCGGCTACGGCGCGGAGAAGGATCAGCAGGCGAAGTTCAAGAGCGAGGTCGCGGTCGTCGCCAAGTCGCTGCTCGGCGAGGGCATGAAGGCGTTCGCCGAGAAGTACGCCTATGGGCCGACGCGGGTGCAGTTCGAGAACAAGGATCCGCGCGGCTTCGCCCAGTTCAAGAAGGAGCTCGGCGAGCATTCGGCGCTCGGCTCGGCCAACACCCAGATCGGCTGCCAGGCCCAGCGCCCCTCGCTCTACGATCTGGTCGACGGCATGCGCAGGATGACCACGCCGACGCTGATCCTGACCGGCGACGAGGATTGGCCGTGCCTCGCGCCCTCGGTGATGATGAAGCGCGAGATCCCGACCTCGGCTCTGGCGGTGATGCCGAACTGCGGCCACACCATCAACCTCGAGGATCCCGACCAGTTCAACCGCATCGTCGAGGATTTCATCGTCCAGGTCGAAGCCGGCCGCTGGCCCAAGCGTGACCCGCGCGCCATGGCCAACTCGATCACGGGAATGAAGAGCT
>VBAF01000368.1 GCA_005884705.1 Alphaproteobacteria bacterium | reverse complement strand
AAGAAGCTGCGCAGGTCGGGGATGCCGTACTTCAGCATGGCGATGCGATCGATGCCCATGCCGAAGGCGAAGCCCTGGTACACGGCCGGATCGAGGCCGCAATTGGCGATCGCCCGCGGATGCACCATGCCGCAGCCCAGGATCTCGAGCCACGAATCGCCGGCGCCGATCCTGAGCTCGCCGTCCTTCCACGAGCAGCCGATATCGACCTCGGCCGACGGCTCGGTGAACGGGAAGTAGGACGGCCGGAAGCGAATCGGCAGCTCGTCGACCTCGAAATAGGCGCGGCAGAAATCGTACAGGCAGCCTTTGAGGTGCCCCATGTGCGTGGTGCGGTCGATCACCAGCCCCTCGACCTGATGGAACATCGGCGTGTGGGTGGCGTCGTTGTCGATGCGGAAGGTGCGCCCCGGCACGATGACGCGCAGCGAGCCGCCGTCGGCCAGCATCTGCTGCACGCCCTTGTCGAGCATGGTGCGGGCCTGCACCGGCGAGGTGTGGGTGCGCAGCACCATCGGCGTGCCGTCGGCGCGCGGCGGCAGGTAGAAGGTGTCCTGCATCTGCCGGGCCGGATGATCAGGCGGGATGTTGAGCGCGGTGAAGTTGTGCCAGTCGTCCTCGATGTCGGGACCCTCGGCCCAGGTAAAGCCCATCTCGCCGAAGATCGCCGCCAGCTCGTCCATCACCTCGCCGATCGGATGCAGGGTGCCGCGCCCCTCGGGCCGCACCGGCAGGGTGACGTCGACCTTCTCGTTGGCCAGCCGCGCCGCCAGGGCCGCGCTGCCGAGCGTCGATTTGCGCGCCTCCAGCGCCGCCTCGATCTCGCCCTTGAGCTGGTTGACCCGCGCGCCGAACTCCTTGCGCTGCTCGGGGGCGAGCGTGCCCAAGGTCTTCATCAGGCCGGTGACGCTGCCCTTCTTGCCCAGCGCCGCCACGCGCACGGCGTCGAGCGCGCCGAGATCGGCTGCCTGCTCGACGGCGCTCAGCGCCTCGTTTCGGATCGTCGCCAGATCGTCCATCGCCAACTCCAGACGAAAAGAGGGAGCCTGCGGACCAGGCTCCCTCTTGGATTTCGACTCCGCGGCCCTTGCGGGCGACGCGAATTACTTGAGGGCGGCCTGGGCCTGTTCGACCAAAGCCTTGAACGCTGCCGGCTCCCGCACCGCGAGATCGGCCATGACCTTGCGGTCGACCTCGATCCCGGCCTTGAGGATGCCGTTCATGAACTGCGAGTAGGTCATGCCGTGCTCGCGCGTCGCGGCATTGATGCGCTGGATCCACAGGCCGCGGAACGCGCGCTTCTTGTTGCGCCGGTCGCGATAGGCATATTGCAGGCCCTTCTCGACCTTCTCGATGCCGACGCGGAACGCCGCCTTGGCGCGGCCGCGATAGCCCTTGGCGAGCTTCAGGACCTTCTTGTGACGAGCGTGTGCAGTCACGCCCCGCTTGACGCGTGCCATGACCTACCTCGCGTACGGGAAGAAGTTGCGCTTGATGATGCGCGTATCGGGTTCGGACACGATCGCCATGCCGGTGGCCTGGCGGATGAAGCGGGTGCTCCGCTTGGTCATGCCGTGGCGCTTGCCGACCACGCCATGCTTCACCTTGCCGGATGCCGTGAAGCGAAAACGCTTCTTGGCCCCGCTCTTGGTCTTCATCTTGGGCATTTTCTTTCCTTTTCAAAGGGTTACGATAGGCGATCGAGGCAATGCCCTCTGGGCCAGACCGCCGAAGAAAGGGGCTTATAGCGACGGGGGTGCGCCGGTGCAAGCTGCCTCGCCGCCGGCAGATCACGCGCTATTGACAAGAATTTGAAGCGCGACGGATAGTCGATTCACGTCGGCTGCATCGCAAGAATCAACAATTCGAGTCGGCTTTGGGAGGTGCGTATGGTCCGGCACATGCCGCGAGTGGTGACCGTTGCCGTGGCGCTGGCCGTCGCGCTGGTCGTCGCTGCCGTCGCCCCGGTCAGCGCCCAGGACCAGAAGGGCACCCTGGTCTTCGCCGTCGAATCGCTCGGCGCGCAAACGCTCGATCCGATCCTGGAGGGCCGGCCGGGCAACGCGGTCTACCAAGCCGTCATGTACGACTCGCTGGTCGGCTTCAATTTGGAGAAAGGCGGGGTCGGCCCCGGCGTTGCCGAGCGCTGGGAACTCTCGCCCGACGGCCTGACCTGGACCTTCTTCATCCGGCCGGGCCAGACCTTCCACAATGGCGACAAGCTCACCGGCCAGGACGTGAAGTTCAGCCTCGAGCGCCAGATGGGGCCGGGTTCTCTCGCGTCGGCCGCGGCCAGCATGCGGCGCACGATCAAGAGCATCGAGGTGGTCGACGATCTGACGGTCAAGGTGCACACCACCAGCCCGCAGATCGGCCTGCCGGCCGGCCTGTCGCGCGCGGTGGCGCCCGAGGGCGCCATCATGCCCAAGGCCTATATCGAGAAGGTCGGCGAGGAGGAGTTCCGCAAGAAACCGATCGGCAGCGGTCCGTGGAAGTTCGTGCGCAACGTGCCGGGCGATCGCATCGAGTTCACCGCGGTGACCACGCCGCACTGGCGCGGCCGGCCGCACTTCAAGGATCTGACGGTTCTTCTGGTGCCGGAAGAGAGCACGCGGGTG
>VBAF01000367.1 GCA_005884705.1 Alphaproteobacteria bacterium | reverse complement strand
CCATGAACAAGGTTGCGAAAAACAGCCCGCCGCGGAATCCGCTGCCGAGCGAGACGATCGACGCCAGCGCCTTCAGGATGAACACGCCGGCGATGATCTGCAGCGGCATCGAGACCATGCCGGAAAAATGCAGCGCGCCATGTCCCGATGACATCACCTGCGGCGTCAGCAGCGCGAACAGGCCGACGCCGAGGCCGCCGAGCGCCGGACGCAGCGGCGCCCAAAGGCGGGTTTTTGCCAGTAAGTTCTCGCACAGCGCCACGCCGCGCATGCTGACGATGCCAAACAACGCCGCCAGGATCCCGAGCAAGGCTGCAATGGCAAGGTCGCGCCCGAGCACGTCGCCGACCGGGCCGACACTGATGCCGAGCGACAGTTCGGTAAATCCATGGGTGACGAAATAGCCGGCGACCGCGGCGACGCCGACCGGCGTCAGGCTGGCCGGCGTGTAGCCGCCGATCACGAGTTCGAACGCATAAAAGGCGCCGGCGAGCGGAGCGCCGAACGCGCCCGAGATCGCCGCCGCAGCACCACAGCCGACCATGATGCGCTGGTCGGCGCGGCGCAGGTGAAAGGCGCGGCCGAGCGAAGCGGCCAGTCCACTGGCAAGCTGGGTGTATCCGGCCTCAAGGCCGACGGACGCACCGACGCCGCTCGACCAGATGGTCTGCAGCGCCACGATCACGCTGCCGCGAAACGACATCCGCCCACCATGCAGCGCATTGGCCTCGATCGGATCGACCACGTCGACCGGCCGGATGCGGCGCATGACGTAGACGGCAAGGCCCAGGACCAGTCCGCCGATCGCCGGCACGATCAACACCCGCTGCAGGTCGAGACCGATGCCGGTGCTGAGCGTGTGACGGCCGGCGATGGCGAAGATCAGGCTGTGGGCGAGGTCGACCAGGTGGTGCAGGCCGGTGGTGAGCGCGCCGATCAGCGCGCCGAAGGCGGCGCAGACCAGGATCTGCGTCGGCTCGTTGGAGCGCAGCCGGCCCCGCAGCAGGAGAATGCGCCGCGCCTGCGCAAAGCTCAGCCGCGGTAGGCGAAGTTCCATCAGGCTTTCTTTCTACGCCGGAAACGGCGAAAATGCGCCCATGTTGCTGCTGATCGACAACTACGACAGCTTTACCTACAACCTGGTGCACTTTCTCGGTGACCTGGGCGCGCGCTGTGCCGTGCATCGCAACGACCAGATCACGGTCGACGAGGCGATGGCGCTGAAGCCGGACGCGATCGTCCTGTCGCCCGGCCCGTGCACGCCCAACGAGGCCGGAATCTGCATGGACCTGATCAAGGCCGCCGCCAAAGCGCAGGTGCCGCTGCTCGGCGTCTGCCTCGGCCACCAGGCGATCGGCCAGGTGTTCGGCGGCAAGGTGGTGCGGGCGCCAACGCCGATGCACGGCAAGCTGTCGGGCGTCAGCCACCAGGGTCGCAGCGTGTTCGAGGACGTGCCCTCGCCGTTCGAGGCGACGCGCTATCACTCGCTGATCGTGGCGCGCGAGGGTCTGCCGGGCGAGCTCGAGGTCACCGCCGAGACCGGCGAGATCATCATGGGGCTGCGCCACAAGACGCTGCCGATCCATGGCGTGCAGTTCCACCCCGAGAGCATCGCCTCGCAGCACGGCCACAAGATCCTCGAGAACTTCCTCAAGATCGCCGGCGAGCATCCGACGCAGCAGAAGAAGAAGGCGGCTTAGTTCAAACCCTCCCCATTCATATGGGGAGGGGTGCCTAGGGCTGCGCGACCCCGAACCCAGCGCGCTGGATCGCCCGCGTGATGGCGGGCACATCGGCGTCCTTGGGCAGGCGCATCTCGCCGCTCTTGAGGTCGACGGAAAGCGGCGCGGTGCCGGCGCCGGTGGCGGCACGGGTGACGGCCTTGACGCAGCCGTCGCAATCCATGCCGGTGACTTTGAGGATCAGTTCTTCGGCCATGTGATATAGCTACGCGCCCTGCCGCCCGGCCGGCAAGGGGCAAAGTGGAGCGGGGTTTTCGAGCTTTGAGCGGCGACATCGACGATTTTCGCGGCCTCCTGGCCAAGGTCGGCAACGGCCAGGCCCTCGGCATCGACGAGGCCGAGCGGGCGTTCGACATCATGACCTCGGGCAACGCCACGCCGGCCCAGGTCGGCGCCTTCCTGATGGCGCTCAAGGTGCGCGGCGAGACGGCCGAGGAGCTGGCCGGCGGCGCCAGAGTGCTGCGCGCCAAGGTCCAGCGGGTCCAGGCGCCGGACGGGGCGATCGACATCGTCGGCACCGGCGGCGACCATCACGGCACCTACAACGTCTCGACCTGCTCGGCCCTGGTGGTGGCGGGCGCCGGCGTGCCGGTGGCCAAGCACGGAAACCGCGCCTTCACCTCCAAGTCGGGTGC
>VBAF01000439.1 GCA_005884705.1 Alphaproteobacteria bacterium | reverse complement strand
CGGCTCCGTGCAGCCTGCGGGCGGATTCTATGTCCAGACCGGCGCCTTCTCGACGGTGGGCAACGCCGAGAAGCAGCGCGGGCTGATCACCAGCTACGGCTCGACCGAGATTTCCCCGGCGTCCTCAGGCGGCCGGGAGGTGTATCGTGTGCGCTTGGGACCCTATTCCACCCAGGAGGCCGCCGGCATGATCGCCGACCGGCTCCGTCGTTCAGGTTATGGTGATGCTCGTGTCGTGGCGGATTGATCGGATAGCGGCGGCGTTCCTGTTGGTGACCGGCCTTGCCGGCGCGGCCCTAGACTCGTGGGCCCAGCAGCCGGAGACGCCCAAACGCACCCAGCAGCAGAAGCCGCCGCCCAAGCCGGCGCAAAAGGCCAGCAAGCCGAGGCCTGAGCCTGCGCCGACCGAGGCGCTGGCGCCGTCGCAGATCGGCATCGGCACCCTGGCGCAGTTTGCCTTCATGGTCGATCCGCAGACCTCGACGGTCCTGCTGTTCAAGGATGCCGACAAGCCGATGCACCCGTCGTCGATGGCGAAGATGATGACGGTCTACATCCTGTTCGATGAGCTGGCCGCGGGACGCCTCAAGCTCGACAGCAGGTTCCAGGTCAGCGAGAAGGCGTGGCGCATGTCGCGCCAGGGCTCGACGATGTGGGTCGGTGATCCCGGCACCGAGGTCACCGTCGAGGACCTGATCAAGGGCATGATCGTGCTGTCGGGCAACGACGCCTGCATCGTGGTGGCCGAGGGCATCGCCGGCACCGAGGACAGTTTCGCCGAGCGCATGAACAAGAAGGCGAAGGAACTCGGCATGACCGGCACGGTGTTCAAGAACGCCTCGGGCTGGCCGGCCGAAGGCCAGTACACCACGGCGAAGGATCTGGCCCTGCTCGCCTGGCACACCATCAACGACTTCCCGAAGTACTATCACTACTATTCGATTCCCAACTGGACCTACAACAACATCAAGCAGGACAACCGCAACCAGTTGCTCCGGCTCACCCCCGGCACCGACGGGCTGAAGACCGGCCACACCGAGGAAGGCGGCTTCGGCCAGACGACGTCGGCGGTGCGCGACGGCCGGCGGCTGATCCTGGTGGTCAACGGCCTGTCGTTCGGCAAGCCCCAGCACGAGGGCGGCCGCGACCGCGCGAAAGAGACCACGCGCCTGCTCGAGTGGGGCTTTCGCGATTTCACCAACACCACGCTGTTCAAGGCCGGCGACACGGTGGTCGAGGCGCCGGTATGGCTCGGCACGCAGGACAAGGTGCCGCTGGTCGCGGCGCGCCCGATGCAGGTGACGACGCCGACCGGCCAGGCCGCCAATGCGCGCGTCGTCGCCAAGTTCGATGGCCCGCTGGCGGCGCCGATCGCCAAGGGCACCAAGCTCGGCAGCGCGGCGGTGACGCTGCCCGACGGCCGCGTGATGGAGTATCCGCTCGAGGCCGGCATCGATGTGCCCCGCCAGGGCTTTGTCGGCCGCATGGTCAGCCTGGCGCGCCACTATCTCGTCGGCTGGATATCGTCGTGAGCGCAGGCGCACCCGGGCGCTTCATCACACTGGAAGGCGGCGAGGGGGCGGGAAAGTCGACGCAGATCGCGCGGCTCGCGGACTGGCTCCGGAGCCGCGGCCGCGACGTCGTCAGCACGCGCGAGCCGGGCGGGTCGCCGGGCGCGGAGCTGATCCGCAAGCTGCTGGTCGAAGGCCCGGCCGAGCGCTGGGACGGCACGACCGAGGCGCTGCTGCACTACGCGGCGCGGCGCGATCACCTGCGCGCCACGGTGTGGCCGGCGCTCGAGCGCGGTGCCTGGGTGGTGAGCGACCGCTTCGCCGATTCGACTCGGGCCTATCAGGGCTACGGCCACGGCCTCGATCTCGAGGCGCTGGATCGCCTTTACGAGGTCGCCGTCGACGGCTTCCGGCCTGACCTCACCTTGATGCTCGATCTGCCGGTCGAGGCGGGCTTGACGCGCGCCGCCGCCCGCCGCGGCGCCGAGACGCGCTACGAAAGCCTGCCGCGCGACTTCCACGACCGCGTGCGCAAGGGCTTCCTCGAGATCGCCAAGGCCGAACCCAGGCGCTGCGCCGTCGTCGATGCCTCCAAGGACATCGACAGCATCGCCAAGGCGATCGCGCGGACCGTCGCCGAGCGGCTGGGCGCCTAGCGATGGCGCGCGCCAAGCAGAGCGCCGATCCGTCGGAGCTGGAGAAGCTCGAATGGCCCTACGACTGGCCGCCGCCGTGGCGCAACGAGCGGCTGGTCGGCCACGCGCTGGCCGAGCGCACGATGCTGGCGGCGCAGCAGTCCGGCAAGCTGCACCACGCCTGGCTGCTGACCGGGCCGCGCGGCATCGGCAAGGCGACGCTGGCCTGGCGCTTCGCGCGCTACCTGCTGGCCGGGCAGGCGGGCGGCCTGTTCGGCGCGCCCGATGGTCTCGAGGTGGCGCGCGACGCCCCCGGCCGGGCGCTGATCGACGCGCGCTCGCACCCCGACCTGTATCATCTGCGGCGCACGATGCATCCGGACACCGGTCGCATCCGCAACGAGATCGTGGTCGACGACGTGCGCGGCCTCAGCGAATTCATGCACATGACGCCGGCGATGGGCGAGTGGCGCGTGGCGATCGTCGATTCGGCCGACGAGATGAACCGCAATGCCGCCAACGCCGTGCTGAAGGTCCTCGAGGAGCCGCCGCCGAAGGCCGTGCTGCTGATCGTCGCGCACGCCCCGGGCCGGCTGCTGCCGACCATCCGCTCGCGCTGCCGGCGGCTTGCGCTGCAGCCGCTGGCCGACGAGGTGGTGATCTCCTTGCTCGGCGATCATGCGCCGAACACGGCGCCGGACGAGCGCACCGCGTTGGCACGGCTGGCCGAGGGCAGTATCGGCCGTGCGCTCGAGCTGGCGAGCGCGGGCAGCCTCGCGCTCTATCGCGAGATGGTCGAGGTGCTGTCGACCCTGCCCGATCTCGACATGCCGCGCCTGCACGGCTTCGCCGAGCGCTTCGCCAAGCGTGGCGAGGAGGCCAATGCCGA
>VBAF01000272.1 GCA_005884705.1 Alphaproteobacteria bacterium | reverse complement strand
AGACGATGTCGGGAAAGCCCTGCTCGACCATGGTCGGCACGTCGGGCAGGTCGAACCAGCGCTTCTCGCCGGTCACCGCGAGCGCCCGCAGCGCGCCCGACTTGATGTGCGGATGGGCCGGCGGCAGCGCCGTCGTGCCGACCGGCGTGGTCTGCGCCAGGATCGCCTGGATGGCCGGGCCGGCGCCGTTATAGGGGATGTTCTCGATCGGGATGCCGGCCTTGATCTGCAGCAGCTCGGCGGTGAGATGCGGCGTCGAGCCCTGGCCCGGATTGATGACGTTGAGCTTCTGCTTGCTCGCCTTGGCCATCGCGATCAGGTCGGCGATGGAGCGCAACGGCGAGCTCGGATGCACCAGGATGACGTTGGGCGAGGAGCCGAGCTCGGTGATCGGCAGGAAGTCCTTGAAGGCGTCGTAGCCGGGCTCCCGCTAGAGGCTGACATTGACCACGAAGCCGGTCGAGGCGATCAGCAGGGTGTAGCCGTCGGCCGGCGACTTCGCCGCCTGGACCACGCCGATGTTCCCACCCGCGCCGGCGCGATTGATGATCAGCACGGTCTGGCCAAGCCGCGCGGCGAGGCCGGGCTGGATCATCCGCGCCATCACGTCGGTCGGCCCGCCGGGCGCGGCGGGGAGGACGATCTTGACCGCCGCCTTGGGATAGCCGTCCTGCGCCCAAGCCGGCAGCGCCAGCGCGAGCGGCGCAGCCAACAGGGCGCGCCGGGACACCCGGAACGTCATTACGCGTTTCCTCCTGGAACTCTTTTTGTCGCGTGCATCCTAGCGCCGGGGGCGCGCCGCTCCAGTGGCGCGACACATGCTCTTCCGAGCAGCGAGCATGACGAGATGCGCCACTGGAGTGGCGCCGCCCCAGCGGGCACTATGCCGGCCATGGACACGCGCGTATCGGCGATCGCCACCAGCGCCCCCGAGCGGGCGCGCGCCTTGCAACCCCTGCTCGACCAGCACGGCGCGGAGATGGACCGCCGCCGCGAGGTCACGCCGGAGGTGGTCGCCGCGCTGGCCCAGGCCGACATGCTGCGGCTGCTGCTGGCCAAGAGCCTCGGCGGCCAGGAGATGCAGCTGGTCGAGTACGCCCGCACGATCGAGGCGCTGGGCTACGCCGATGCCAGCGTCGCCTGGTTCATCAACCAGTCCAACGTCTCGTCGTCGACCTCGGCCGCCGCGATGCCGCACGACACGGCGCTCGAGGTGTTCGGCCCGCCGACCGTTGGCCTCGCCTGGGGCGCCCGCCACAGCCGCAGCAAGGCGATCAAGGTGCCGGGCGGCTATCGGCTCACCGGCACCTGGAGCTTCGCCTCGGGCGGCCGCCACACGACCTGGCTCGGCGCGCACAGCGCGGTGCAGAATCCCGACGGCACGCCGCTCATCGCCCACAGGGGCCGGCAGGACGATCGCAGCTTCGTCTTCCTGCGCTCGGAGGCCAAGATCATCGACGACTGGCAGGTGCTCGGCCTGCGCGGCACCGGCAGCGACTCCTACTCGGTCGAGGATCTGTTCGTGCCCGACGAGCGGGCGCCGGCTCGCGATTCGCTGGCCGAGCGGCGCGAGAAGGGTCCGCTCTACGTGCTGGGCTCGACGCTGCTCTATGCCACCGGCTTCTGCAGCGTGACCCTGGGCATCGGCCGGCGGCTGTTCGAGAGCTACATCGAGCTCGCCCGCGGCAAGCACAGCCGCGCCTCGCCCAGCGCCATGGCGGTCAACCAAGCCAACCAGCGCGAGATCGGCCAGCTCGAGGCCCGGCTGTCGGCTGCCCGCGCCTTCCTGCACGAGGCCGCGCTCGAGGCCTATGACGCTGCCGCCGCGGGCAAGCTCACGATCGACCATCGCATCCGGCTGCGGCTCGCCACGACCTACGGGATGAACGAGGCGACCGACGTGTCGGTCGCCTCCTATCGGGCCGCCGGCACGACGGCGATCATGAATTCAGCGCCCTTCGAGCGCCGCTTCCGCGACGCCATGAGCGCCAGCCAGCACCTGCAGGCCATGCAGCCCCACATCGAGATGGTCGGCCGGCACATTCTCGGCGTCGACAACCCGATTCAGCACATCTGAAGCGGGTGCGATCACTGCTCTTCACGAATCCGTCATTGATCCGGACTGGATGGCCCGTAGACTGATCGCGGGTTGTTGGGACCTGGACGGTGATGCAGTTGCAGCTTGGGCTGGTGTTGGCGCTGGCGTTGATCAGCGGCGTCTGGGGCTGGCGTTCCGCGCGCCGGCGATGGCGCTCGCTCTACGACGAAAGACCGGGCGGCATGTCCGGCGAGGCCTACCATCGGCAACAGTATCGGCGTCATGTGTTTCGCCGGCTTGCCTATGCCGCGCTCTACGCAGCCATCGGCGCGGCGGCCGGCTGGGGGATCGGGCTCTCTCTCCGCCTACCGTGAGCCGGCGATCGATCGGGCGTAGAGCGCCGTCAGCCGATCGAGCCGCGCCTCCTCGACCAGGGTGACCGGCGGCGTGCCGAGCCGGCCCGACGGATCGACCACCGTCATGCCGCGGGTCAGGCCGGGGGCGAGGGCAACGCCAACCGATGCGCGGATCGAGCGGGTGACGATCGCCGGCTCGACCACGACGGCCGCGGCAAGCGGATCGACAAAGCGCAGGTGATCGCCCCGCCCGCGGCCGGCGATCGTCTTGCGCGCGTGATCGGCGAGGGCCAGCGAGAAGGTCTTGTAGTCGCTGTCCGGCACGGCCGCGAACAATGCGTCGACCTCCGCACCGGTGATGCCGTGCGCGACGCAGGGCTCCCACGGCACCACCACCGTGTCGATGGCGGCGGCGAACACCGCCGCCGCGGCCTCGGGATCGGCATAGATGTTGAACTCGGCGGCCGGCGTGGTGTTGCCGCGGCCGTACACCGTGCCGCCCATCAGGGTGAGCCGGCCGATGCCGCGCACGATGCCGGGCGCCGCCTCGAGCGCCATCGCGAGATTGGTGAGCGGACCGATGAACAGCAGGTCGACCGGCCGGCCGGTGGTCGCCGCGATGCTGAGCTCGCTGACCAGGAAGCCTGCGGCGTCGGAGCCGGCGATCTCGGCAATGCTCGCCGGCCGCGGCGCGCCGCCCAGCCCGTCCTCGCCATGGACCTCGCGGGCATGGATGATCTCCTGCTCCAGAGGCTCGTGAGCCCCTTTGTGGACATCGATCGCGACGCCGGCGACCGCGAGCACCGACAGCACGTTGGCCGTCGCGGTGTCGAGATCGACGTTGCCGAACACCGTGGTGATGGCGTCGGGCGGCCGGCCGTTGGCGATCAGCAGCAGCAGCGCCTGGGCGTCGTCGACGCCGCCATCGGTATCGAGGATCAGGCGGTTCATAGCTTGAGGATCAGGTCGGCCACCCTCTCGCCGATCATGATCGAAGGCGCGTTGGTGTTGCCCGAGGTGAGCGTCGGCATGATCGAGGCGTCGGCCACGCGCAGGCCCTGGATGCCGTGCACCCGCAGCTTGGGATCGACCACCGCCATCGGATCGATGCCCATCTTGCAGGTGCCGACCGGATGGTAGGTCGTCTCGGCGGTGGCCTTGACCCAGGCGATGATGTCCTCGTCGGTCGTGCGCTCGGGGCCGGGTGCCTGCTCGGTGAGCTTGAACGGCGCCATCGCCCGGGCGCGCATGATCGATTGCGCGATGCGCACGGCCTTGACCGTGAGCTCGGCATCGACCGGCGCCGACAGGAAGTTGAAGCGGATCGCCGGTGGCGTGCGGGCATCGGCGGAGGTGACATGGATGCTGCCCTTGCTCTCGGGCCGCATGACGTGGGCGTAGCAGGTGAAGCCGGTCTCGCGGGCGATCTTGCGACCGAGCGGCGCGGGCTCAGTGAGCATCGGCACCCAGCCCAGCAGCAGGTCGGGCGCCGCCAGCCCTTCGCGCGAGAACACGAAGGCGCGCATCGGCGCACCGACCGAGGCGAGCAGGCCGTCGCGGAACAGGGCCCAGCGCAGCGCCTGCTTCACCATGCCCAGCCCGCGCGCGGTATCGTTGTAGGTGACGCCCTTGACGCCGACCCGCCAGCGCGTGCGCGGCGCGTAGTGGTCGCGCAGATTCTCGCCGACGCCGGGCAAATCGTGCTTCACGGTGAGGCCCAGCGCCCTCAGCCGCTCCGGCTGGCCGATGCCCGAGAGCTCGAGCAGCTGCGGGCTGTTGATCGTGCCGGCGCTGATCACGACATCGCGCGCCGACCGCGCCTCGTGCGTCTTGCCGCCGGCCGACCAGCGCACGCCGACACAGCGCCTGCCGTCGAGCAGCACCGCCTCGGTATGCACGCCGGTGACGATGTGCAGGTTGGACCGTTTGCGCGCCGGATCGAGGTAGCAGCGCGCCGTGCTCATGCGCCAGCCGTTGGCGATCGTCGCCTGGCTCATGACGATGCCGTCCTGCGCCGCGCCGTTGTAGTCGGGGTTGTGCCGGATGCCGACCTCGCCGGCCGCCTTGATCAGCGCCTCGAAGAGCGGCGTGGCCGGCGGCGGGTCGGTGACCGTGACCGGGCCGTCGCGGCCGCGATAGCGGTCATCGCCGCCGCCCTGCCAGCTTTCCATGCGCTTGAAGACAGGCAGCACGTCCTCGTAACTCCAGCCGGTGTTGCCGAGCTGAGCCCAGGTATCGAAGTCCTGCGCCTGGCCGCGCACGAACGCGTTGCCATTGATCGCGCTCGACCCGCCGAGCAGTTTTCCACGCGGCACCGCGAGGCGCCGCCCGTTGGTGTTGGCGTCGGGCTCGGCGCTGTACAGCCAGTTGGCGGCGGGATTGGCGAGCAGCTTGGCGGAGCCGACCGGCAGGCGCGTCCAGGGGTTGTCGGCCGCGCCGGCTTCGAGCAGCAGCACCTTGTGGGCGGGATTGGCCGACAGCCGGTTGGCGACGGCGGCGCCGGCCGATCCGGCGCCGACCACGATGAAGTCGTAGTCCATCTACTCGATCACCTCGTCGGCTTGGGCCAGCAGGGTTGCGGGCAGGCCGAGCCCCATGCCCGTGGCGGCCCGCTTGTTGACCACCAGCTCGAACGCGGTCGGCAGCTCGACCGGCAAAGTGCTGGGCGCCGCGCCGCCGGAGACACGCGCGACGTACCAGGCGACGCGGCGGAAGCAGTCGCTGAGCCGCGGGCCGTAGGACAGCGTGGCACCGCGGCGGCAGAACATCGACCAGCCGCCGATCAGCGGCACCTTGTGCCTGCCGCAGAGCACGGACAGCTCGGCGATATGCTGCAGCATGCCGGCGCTCGACAGCGCCAGCACCGCCTGCGCGCCCTTGTCGAGCGCCTCGCTCGCCGCCGCCAGCGCCTCGGCCTGCGTCTCGACACGGGACGCCGACATGTCGATGCCGAGCGACTGCACCGCCTGCTGGCAGGCGGCGATCTCTTTTTCCTCGCCGGGATGGCGGCGGTTGGAGAGCAGCGCCACCTTGCGGCAGCCCGGCAAGAGCTCGCGCGCCAGCCCGATGCGCTTGGGATTGAGCTCGATCGCCATGAAGGTCATGCCGGTCGCGTTGCCGCCCGGCCGCGCCAGCGATTCGACGACATTGGCAACGACGGGATCGCCACTGAAGGCGAAGACCACCGGCACCGACGGCTGGGCGCGCACCACCAGCGGCGTCGCGCCGCCCTGGCTGACGATCAGGCTGACACCGGCCGCCTGCAGCTCTTTCACCCGTTCGGCGACGGCGGCTGGATTGGCATCGGCATAACGGTCGAGCACTTGCGGGATCTCGGCGCCCTTCGGGAAGGCGGTCGGCAGTGCACTCTTGAAGACGGTCAGGAACTCGGCGACGGCGGCAGGCGGCTCGATCGACACCCAGCCGATCGGCCGCGTTGCCGCACGCGCCGGAAAGACAAGCGGCGCCGCGGCCGCCGCGAGCAGGGTCCGGCGTTTCATCCGCGGTATGCCTGGCCCCAGCGATCCTGGTAGACGACCGCGTCGAGCGGCGCGCGCTTGACCGGGCCGAACTTGCCCATCGGATAGCCGATCGGAAGGATGGCGTAGGAATGCACGCCCTCGGGCAGGCCGAGCGCCTTGTCGACTTCCTTTTGATAGAACATGTGGCGGTTGGTCAGCGTCGTGCCGAGGCCGACCGCCCGGCAGGCCAGCACCATGTTCTGCACCGCCGGATAGATCGAGGCGCCGGCAGCGGCGTTGTGGTTCGCGCCGGCATCGAGGCAGGCGACGATCCAGACCGGCGCGTCGGCGAAGTGGTCGGTGAGATACGATACCGCCTCGTGCTGGCGCTTGAACTTCTCCGGGCTGACGCCGGGCGGCGGCGCAACCGTGCTGTAGCGCGGGCCGATGATCTCGTCGTAGGCCTTCTTGTACCAGGCGGCCGCTGCCTCCTTGATCTTGCGGTCCTTGATCACGAGAAAGCGCCACTTCTGCGCATTGCCGCCGGACGGCGCGCAGGTGCCGGCCTGCAGGATCTTCGCAATCAGCTCGTCCGGCACCGGATCGGGCTTCAGCCGCCGCATGGCGCGGCAGTTTTCCATCATCTCGAACAGGTCGGGCATCGTTCCCTCCGTTTGCGCGTTGGCCGAGCATAGTACAGCGCCGACGGCAGGGACGAGGACGAATACCGGCGCAATCCCGAGCGTCGAAAACGCCGGCAAGCCCGGGGCTGCCGACCGCTCAATAGATGTCGGGGACGAATCTCTGCGACGACATCTTGGGACGCTTGTAGCCGGTATCGGACTGGCGTGCCGGAACCTCGATCTCGGCCGGCTTCATGTCACGATAGGGAACCTGCTCCAGCAGGTGCCTGATGCAGTTGAGCCGGGCCCGCTTCTTGTTGTCGGCGTTGACGACGAACCACGGTGTCTTCTTGAGATCGGTGTGCTCGAACATCTCGTCCTTGGCCCGGGAATAGTCTACCCAGTGCTCGCGCGACTCGAGATCCATCGGGCTCAGCTTCCAGCGCTTGATCGGATTGTGGATGCGCTCCTGGAAGCGCCGCTCCTGCTCCTCGTCGTTGACCGAGAACCAGTACTTGACGAGATAGATGCCGGAGCGGACCAGCATTTCCTCGAACAGCGGGCAGGCGCGCAGGAACTCGCGGTACTCCTCGTCGGTGCAAAAGCCCATGACCCGCTCGACGCCGGCGCGGTTGTACCAGCTGCGATCGAACAGCACGATCTCACCCTTCGTCGGCAGCTGCGCGACATAGCGCTGGAAGTACCACTGCCCGCGCTCGCGCTCCGTCGGGGTGCCGAGCGCGACGACGCGGCAGACTCGGGGATTGAGCGACTCGGTGATGCGCTTGATCGCGCCGCCCTTGCCCGCCGCGTCGCGGCCCTCGAACAGGACGACGACCTTGAGGCCGTTGAGGCGCACCCACTCCTGCAGCTTTATGAGCTCGAATTGAAGATGGGCGAGCTCCTCGACGTACTTGTAGTCCTTGGGCGGCGTGCGGGCCTTCGGCTGGTCGGTCAGGTGCCAATACTGCTGGACGGCTGCCGCTTCCTTGACGTCGCGCAGAACCGACAGTTCGGGCTCACCATGTTTGTGCTTCTTGGACATTGCGGCCTCTCTTGCCTTGCTCAGGCGATGGAATTGCCAACGAGGCGCGCCTATGGTCGCGCTGCCGCTGGCCGTGTCAATCAGCGATGCAGCCACCACCGGCCCTCGCCGGTCGCCGCGGCGTGTCAGGCGCCGCGGCCGAGCTGCTCCACCACGCGACCGAGGCGCTCGAGCGTGCGCACCACCGTCTTCTGGCCGAGACCCGGCCATTGCACGCGCAACAGGATGTGATCGGTGCCGGTGCGCTCGCCGTAGCGGCCGATTTGCTCGACCAGCTCCGCCTCGCTGCCGATCAGGAAGCGCTTGGCCGCGAAGGAATCGAAGTTGGCGCGGATGCCCTCGGCCGGCACGAAGCCCGAGTCGCCGCTCCAGCTCGCATAGGCCTCGTACTTGAAGGACAAGGGCTCGCGCACCTCGTCGAGCGTGCCGACGTGGCATTCGCGGATGATCGGATACTCCTTGGCGGGCGGCAGCCCTGCCGCCGCCCGCGTCTCGCGGAACAGACCGTTGAGCTTGCCGACATTCTCCTCGCTCACCATTGGCGACGGCATCCAGGCATCGCCGAGCCTGGCCGCGCGCTTGACCGCGACCTCGACGTCGCCCGCCATCCAGATCGGCGGGCCGCCCTTCTGCTGCGGCTTGAGGCTGGCCGGCACGCCCGACACGCTATGGAAGCGGCCGCGATGCTCGACGGTGTCGTCGCGCCACAGCTTCTTGATCAGCTCGACGCCCTCGACGAAGCGCGGCACCCGCTCCTTGAAGGGCACGCCGATCGAGTCGAATTCCTCTTTGCGATAGCCGAGGCCCAAACCGATGATCGCCTTGCCGCCGGTCAACCAGTCGAGTGTCGCGGTCTCCTCGGCCACGATCACCGGATTGAGCAGCGGCAGCAGCAGCAGGCCCGGGCCCAACCGCATGCCCTGGGCCTCGGCGGCGAGGCGCGCCAGCAGCGGCATCGCCTGGAACATCTGCAGCGGCGTCGAGACGAAATGCTGGCCGACCATCAGCGAGGCAAGCCCGCTCGCTCTCGCCACGCGAACCTGCTCGATCAGGTTGGCGAGTTCCGGCGCGAGATCGGCGCCCTGGCGCCATTGCGTCGCCATGTAGAGACCGAGCTTCATGTTTTCCTCCGCGTCAGAGCTTATCCTACACTCGCGGCAACGACGGAGGGCAAAGTGAGCAAACCAAGCGACCGGGTGGCCGGCAAGATCGCGCTGGTGACCGGCGCCGCCAACGGCCTCGGTCGTGCGATCGCCCTGCGTCTCGCCGAGGAAGGCGCCACCCTGGTGCTGGCCGATATCGACAGCGCCGGCCTCGCCGAGACCGAGCGCCAGATCAAGGCGGCCGCCGCCGGCTCCAACCAGCCGCCGCTGGTCGTCACCGCCGACGTCACCGAAGAGGCGCCGGTCAAGGCGCTGTTCAAGAAGACCTTCGACACCCACGGCCGGCTCGACATCCTGGTCAACGACGTAGGCGGCGGCATGACGGGCCATATCTGGGAGGCCAAGCTCGAGGACTGGGACCATGTCCTCAAGCTCAACCTGCGCTGGGCCTTCCTGTGCACCCGCGAGGCGGCGGCGCACATGAAGGAGCGGCGCTCGGGCTGCATCATCAACCTGTCGTCGGGCGCGCGCGAAGGCACGCCGTGGACCGCCTACTACATCGGCAACTCGGCCTACTCCGCGGCGAAAGCCGGCATCCATGGTTTTACCCGTGGCGTCGCGCTCGAGCTGGCTGAATACGGCGTGCGCGTGAACGCCGTGGCGCCGGGGCCGATCGAGACCGAGCGCACTGGGCCAGGCTTCCGCAAGATCGAGCAACTTGAATACGGGCCGATCCGCGCCACGCCGCTGCGCCGCATCGGCCTGCCCGAGGACATCGCCAACGCGGTGCTCTATCTTGCCTCCGACGAGGCCCAGTACATCACCGGCACCACGCTCCCCGTCGCAGGAGGACGCTAGATGGACACCACACCCTCGAGCGCCGACGGGCTCGACCGCGACATCGCCGCCCTGAAGGCCCACGCCGCCGACTACGGCGCGCAGCACAAGGTGATCGACAGGATCACCTGGCCCAACGGCGCGCGCATCGCCGTCAACTTCACCGCCGACTTCGACACCATGCTGCTGCGTCGCCTGCTCAACGAGCCGCCGCAGCAGCTTGCCAAGGGCGAGTTCGGCGGCCGGGTCGGCATCTGGCGCCTGATCGAGCTGTTCGATAGCCACAAGATCAAGGCGACCATCTTCACGCCCGGTCGGATCTGCGAGCTCTATCCGGAGTCGTTGCGGGCAGCGGCCAGGAGCGGCCACGAGATCGCCGACCATATGTGGGAGCATCGCGTGCCCAAGGAGCCCGAGCTCGAGCGCGATCACCTGAAGAAGACGATCGCGGCGATCGAGAAGACCGTCGGCAAGCGCCCGGTCGGCACGCGCAGCACGCACAGCCGCGAGCTGCTGCTCGAGCACGGCTACATCTACATCTCCGAAGACTCGATGGACCACCAGCCGAACTGGCTGAGCGCAGACGGCACGCGGCCGCTGCTCAACCTGCCGTTCCACTACGCCATCGACGACGCGATGTTCTTCAGCTTCGCCTGGCTCGGCAGCGACAACAGCGCCCAGCGCATGATGGATCCCGACCATGTCGAGGAGCTGTGGTGGCGCATGTTCGAGCAGTGCTACCGCGCCGGCGGCTACATGAACGTCTGCATGCACCCGTTCGTCTCGGGCCGGGCGCTGCGCATCGCCATGCTCGACCGGCTGATCAACCGCATGAAGGCGCTGCCCGGCGTGTGGTTCCCGAGCTGCGAAGAGGTCGCCCGCCACATCATCGGAGCCCACTGATGCCCTGGAAGGAGCGCTACACGATCAGCGACGAGAAGAGCATCGTCGACCGGGACATCAAATGGCCCGGTGGCAAGCGCTGCTGCTTCCGCGTGGTCGTCGATCTCAGCCCAGCCTGCGGCCCCGAGGGCATCAAGCCCGACGATCTCACGACGCCCGACGCCTACTACGGCATGAATGGCGGGCTCGACGCGCTGGTGGGCATGCTCGACCGCCGGGGCATCAAGGCGACCTTCGCGGTGCCGGCCGTGATCGCCGAAATCCAGGCCGACACGCTGCGCCGGTTGGCCGGCGCCGGTCACGAGATCGCCGCGCATGGCTTCAAGCACGAAGACGTGAGCCTGCTGTCGAAGGACGAGGAGCGCGCGCGGCTGGAACGAACGACGGAGATCCTCGAGCGGGTCGTCGGCCGACGTCCAGCCGGCTGGTTCTCGCTGGCACGGCCCGGCGACAAGTTCGCCGGCGGTGCCGTCAGCCCGCACACGATCGATCTGCTGCTCGACGGCGGTTACGACTATTTCGGCAACGGCCTGGCCGATGACGCGCCGCACTGGTGGGTGAGCGACTTCGCCAGCCGCCGCGCGATCCTTTCACTGCCCT